>CALWRL010000027.1 GCA_944383945.1 uncultured Clostridia bacterium | reverse complement strand
TCAGGCATTTTAATTAAATTTTCGGAAGATATATTTAATATTTTAACAATTTCTTCACAAAGCATTTTTGAAATAAACATCATGTAGTTGTCGCCATTTAAATCTAAAAAGTCTATTAAAACTCTTTGGTCTTCAACTTCTAAAACCTTATCAATTGCAGTTGTTAAATAAATTTGAAGCTTTGAAATGCTAAAAGCATTTCCGTTTGCTGCTGCCAAGATTGTCCACTTCATGTATTTTTCGTAATTCATTATGCAAAAATCATAAAAACCTTTTTTGTAACAAAAACCAATAAAATCTTGTGCACCTGCATCAGTTGCCGCATTTGATGTTATGTTGTAAACAGCATCATCATATTCTGCATATTCCTTTTCGCCCTTGTTTCTTTTTGCAGAAAGTTCGTCCATTTGCTTTCTAAGCTCCATAAACAATTCTCTATATAAGAAAACATCAAAAATCATATAATCATTAAAATCTTCAGACAAATTTATTTTTGTTGGTGTTTGTTTATTTTTTAGTGAAGAAGATTTAATTTCTTTGTTTTCAGATTTAGAAATTTGGTTTTCAGCAGGTTTTTTATTTGTTTTAGGTTTTGTTAAAACGGACGAAGATTTTTTTGGTGTTTGTTTATTTGCTTTTATTTGAGATTTATTTTTTGATACATCACCATTTTTTTGATTTTTTTCTGGCATAATAAACTCCTTTTTTTTATTATAACAAATATTAAAATAAAAATAAACAAATTTGATTAAAAAATATGCATTAAATAAAGGGTAAAAATCTACAAAAGAGGGGCAAAAAGCCTTACAAAAACTTGAGAGAATTTATTAAAAATAAATTTTCTTTTAAAAAAGTTTTTTTCTATTTTTTTAGAATGAGATAAATCAACTAAAAAATAGTTTAAGTTTTGATCAACAAATTTTCGGTTGAACAAGAAAGCAGAAATTTCAAAATTTAAAGCAAAAGACCTGTTATCAAAATTGCATGAGCCAATTGAAACAACTTTATCATCAATTATAATAAATTTTGCATGAAGAAATCCGTCATATCTATAAAATTCAATTCCCGTTGGAAGCAAGTCTTTAACATATGATAGTGTTGCGGCATAAACAAATTTTTTGTCTGGCTTAGAAGGAATCATTATTTTTATTTCAACACCGCTCATGCTTGCAATTTTTAAGGCACTAAGCATAGGCTCGTCTGGAATAAAATAAGGAGTTTGAATATATATTTTATCTTTCGCACTTAAAATCATTTTTAACAACGATTCTTTTATTGGTTGGTTAGGTAAGTCTGGTCCGCTTGTAATAATTTGGCAACCAACATCTCCATATTCTCCTAGCCTTGGGAAATATCCTTCTGAAATTAAATTTGTCATGCTGGAATTAATATTTTTGCAATATCTCCAATCGTTAAAGAACGCAATTTGCAAATCATGAACAGCATTTCCAACAATTCTAATATGTGTGTCGCGCCATGGATATAATTTTTTGCTTTTATTCATGTGGTCGTTTCTAATGTTTATTCCACCAGTGTAGCCAATTTTCCCGTCGATAACAGCAATTTTTTTGTGGTTGCGATAGTTTGCTTTAAAATTAAAAAGTTTAAAGCCAAAAATTAGCGGAAAAAATTCGGCAACTTCGCCACCAGCTTTAATTAATTCTTTAAAAAATTTTCTTGATGTTTTTAAGCATCCAACAGAATCGTATAAAACTTTAACTTTAACTCCTTCTTTTGCCTTAGTTATAAGAATATCCATAACTTCTTTGCCTGTTTCATCATCAGCAAAGATGTAGTATAAAAGATTGATTGAGTGTTTTGCACGCATAAGGTCTTTTTTCAAAGCAATTAATTTATCTTCGCCGTTTAGAAAAACTCTAACAGAATTGTTTCTAAAATAAGAGGAATTTGAATTGTTAAGATTAAAAAGCATCAATCCTAAATATTCCGATTCTTCCTTTGAAATATCTCGTGAAGAGAAAAGTTTTTTTTGCTCTTTAACAAATTCTTCATATTCTTTTGTGTGAAGCTTTTTCTTTTTTAACATTTTTTTCGTTTTGTAGCTTAAACCGCTACCAACGATACCATAAATGATGAAACCAATTATAGGTAAAAATGTTAAAATAACAAACCAAGCCGCAATTGTTTGGGGCTTTTTTCTTTCAACAAAAATCATTGTGATAACACAAAAAATGTTAATACAAAAAACAGCGACTATCAGGATTGACAAAATTGACATAAGCTTCCTTATTATTCTTTCCTATTTTACATTAAAATAATGATTTTTCAAAATAATAATTTGTGTGTAAAAAATTGTTGAAAATAACAAAATGTGGTATTCTAATAACGAAATGAAAAAAATTATGTCTTATTTTGGGATAATGCTGTGTGCTTTTATGTTGGCAATTTATTTTTCATGCACACAAATTGTTTCAATAAGTGCGGAAATTGGGCAACAAGACAACCCTTTACATCAACAATTAATAGTTGGTGGGGAAGAAAGCGATGGCGGAATTTTTTCTTTTTTTGAATCTTTAACCAACGCGGAAATTTCAAGAGACGAAATCGAATATTATGAAAATGGTGTTAAAAAGAAATCTGCAAGTGTAATTAAAAAAGCAGTAACAGATTATTTTTTGGAAGGCAAGCAGTCAAGTGGCAATGGAGTTTATAATTTAAGCGAAGATTTAAGAGTATTAAGCAACACAGATGGCATTTCGTTATTTGTTAAAGCAAACTTAGGTTTATTGGCACTTAGCCCAAACGAAAAGGATAAGGTTGATTTTTATATTTTAGCTGGAGAGAATAAACAGCAAACAACCTCTAATCAAGTTTATCAAACTGGAGCATACATACCAGAATTTGTTGAAACTGAAAACATAGAAATTAAAAACATAGATCAAATTGAATTTGGATTTCAAACTAAAGAAAAACAGGGGCAATATAATGAAAAAGGCTTTTTAATATTTAATCCAAAACTAATATTTTCTGTTAATGTTAACAACATTAATTTAGTAACACAAAGCAAAGAAGTTTTTGTTGGAGAAAAAATAAGATTAAACGCAACAAATTCAATTTCTAATCTTAACGGTGGTGAGATTATATCCTATTTAAAAGAATATTTTAAAATTGAATGGGAAATCATTGAAGGAAGCGATTTAGCAACAATAAATGACGATGTTCTTTCCGTTAATGGTGAAAGCGGAACAATTAGGGTTAGAGCAAAATGTTACACTTCAACACAATCGGACGAATATATTTATTCAGATATTTTAGAATTTAATATCAACAATAAATATGGTGTTTCTGTTGTATCAAATTTTACTAATTCTATTTCAGATATACAAATAGAAAAAGTTGGAAACTTCTATAAAGCTTCTCTTAAAATTAATGATGGTTTTTCTTTTTATTCAGTAGAATCTAATAATAATCAAGAATTAACAACAAGCTTAGAAGGCAATGTTTTAACAATTGAAAACATTAATTATTTTTCTAAAACAGCATTAACTGTTAATTTGAAAAAAGAATTAAAAATAACAGATGTTATTATAAAAGAAAAAATTTATAATAAACAAAATGATGCTAGCGTGTTGTCTATTATAACAAACAAAGAATTGCATCACAATTTAACAATTGACGGCGTTGTTGCAACATTCGAAAATATTGATGCTGGAGTTCAAAATGTTATTATTTCCGGGCAGGTTACATTATCTGGCGAAGATGCAAATTTATATTACCTATCTAACTCGATGTTCTTGGAAGATGGAACAATTATTGAAAACTCTATTTCTAAATCTAGCACAATCTATCCAAAACAAATTGTTGTTAAGGCGTTGCAATCTTCAAAACAGTTTGGAGATTCAGACGGAGAATTATTAAGTGAAGTTTTTGGGATTTTAGAAGGCGACAATTTGCAAGGTTCTTTAACTCGCGAAATTGGAGAAAAAGTTGGTAAATATAGAATTTTGCAGGGGGATTATGGCAAGACTAATAATAATTATAAAATAGATTACCAATCAACATTTTTTGAAATTACTAAAAGACAATTCGAAATAACAAAAATTCAAATTTTAGATAGAGAATATGACAAAACAACCACAATAACACAAGGCGAACCAATTATAACCGAAGAGGGCAATGAAATAATCTACAAAAATGGCTATTTGGTTTTAACATATAACAAAAATAGTGTTGTTGCAGGATATGACAAAATAGAAATTCTTGCAACAGCAGAATACTTAACTTATAATGCACAAGACAACAAAACGGTAAATTTAAGTTTGTTTTTGTCTGGAGCAGATAGAGATTATTACGAGTTTATTTATCCAAAAGATGTAACAGGAAACATAAAACCAAAATCAATAACAATTACCGCTGATGACAAAGTTAAACAATTTGGAGATACAGACCCAGAGTTAACTTACACAATTAACGGAGATGGGCTTCTTGCTGGTGATTATTTAAGCGGATATATTGTTAGAGATTCTTCTAGCAACTATTTGGGCGTTTATGATATAACAATTGGATCTTTGGGAAACCCAAATTATCAAATAAATTTTATTAATGGAAAATTTGAAATTGTTCCAAGGAATTTGTCTATTGAGGTTGACCCAATTTTTAAATCATATCTTTCGCAAGACCCAGAATTTAAATATAAAATTACTAATGGAAATATTGTAGACGGCTACGACTTAAACTTAGTTTTAGAGAGAGAGGAAGGTGAGCTGGTTGGCGAATATTTGATTAACATAGTTTCGAATAATGAAGTTTATAAAATTGTTGATTATAACCCTTCAACTTTAACAATACAGCCAAGAAGATTAGGTGTTAATATTACTGTTTTAGAAAAGGAATATGATGGAACAAATTTAGGAATCATTCAAGCAAGCTATGAAAACCTTCCAACAAACAATCCAGACGGCGTTAAACTTAACGAGTTAATTGTTGCAAAATTTCAAGAGACAATTGTTGGAATATGGCCTATAACGTATTATTTAAATGATGAAACCATTACTGAATTTTCGAAAGATCATATGAAAGGGTTAAACTTAAATTGTTATGATTTTAACTTTACCGTTCAACAAGAATCAGAAATTAAGGTTAGAAACATTTCAATAAAAATTCTTTGTGCAATGCAAAAGCAATACGGCTATGCTGACCCAAACTTTAATAATTATCAAATAATTAATGGTTTTGAAAATATTAGAGATTATTTAACAGGAAATATAGAAAGAGAGCCAGGCGAAGAAGTTGGCAGTTATAATGTTCTTTTGGGAACACTAAATAATGAAAATAATCCAAATTTTAATATTAGTTTTTATAGCGAATATATTTTTAGAATAACAAAAAGAATTGTTTTATTAGACACAGTTAATAACACAAAGGTTTACGGCGAGCAAGATCCAGAAATTGAATTTAGTCTTTCCGAAACAACACCTCTTCCTAGTGGAGTTGTTTTAGGTGAAATTCTTTTGGGTAAACCTTCAAGAGAGCCAGGCGAAGATGTTGGAATTTATAATCACACTTTGGGAAGTTTAAAAATTGTTCCAGAAGAATCTTCTAGATATGAAATTAAATTAAACAATGCTTACCTAGAAATAACAAAAAGAAAACTTACCATAGAAATAGAGAATAAAGTTAAAACATACGGTGATTTAGACCCAAATTTTAAGTTTAGAATTATTTTAGGGACTCTTGCAAAACCAGAAGATTTGGTTTTAGTTAGGGAAGAAGGCGAAAATGCTGGAAGTTATGTTATTTTTGCCGACATTAATAAAAACAATTATGATTTTGAAGAGAACATTGCGAAACTAACAATAAACAAGGCAAACATAACAATTGGTGGCATTAATTGTGAAAAAATTTACGGTGATTTGGATCCGATTTTTGAAATAGAACTCGTTGATGGTTCTTTAAAATTTGACGACAGATTAGATTTAATTTTAACAGGAACTTTGGGAAGGGAAGAAGGCGAAGATGTTGGAGTTTATAAAATCAACATTGGAACTGTAACATCAAATGGAAACTACAATCTTTCATTTAAAGAAGAAGCAGTTTTAACAATAACAAAAAGGCACATAGAAGTAACAGCAAATCCAATTAAAATGTTTTTAGATGAAATGAATCCAAATGTTACACCTTCCTACACAGTTACTCCTAACCTTTATTTTAATGATGAGTTAAATGGAGAGTTGGAAGTTGAACCAATAACAGGGGTTGGTTCGTTTAAAATTAGCATAGGAACATTAAACCACAAAAACTATGAAATAACATTTGTTGAAAACTATGTATTTGTTGTAAAACGAAAGTTATTAATAGAAAGTAATAGCTTTATTAAAAGTTATGACGGAACAAATATATTTAATCCAGCAGAAAATGTTTTTAATATTTCGGGAGATATAAAAGAAGGGCATGATGAAAACTATTTTGGAATTAGTTATCAGTGCAATGCCTTAGCAGATGCTGGAATATATCCAATAATTATAAACTATTCAAATAAATCAATAGACGAATTTTATGATGTTGAAATAGTAAACGGATTTTTCATCATAGAAAAGGCAAATGTAATTGTAACGGCAAAAGGTCAAGAATTGATTTATGGCGAAAAAATTCCAACAAGCGAAGAACTAGAATATGAAATTGAAGGAACAATTTACGAAGATGATTTCAAATTTAATTTAGTTTGGGAAGAAAACAAAAATGTTGGTGTTTATGAAATTTCAATTGTTTTGGAAAACGATAAAAATTATAATATTCAATTCATTCCAGCAACAATTGAGATTGCAAAAAAACAAATAACAGTAAACATAAACAGCCAAGAAAAAGTTTATGGGGAGCAAGATCCAGAATTTACTTATTCTTTTAATGACGGAGATGTTGTTGATGGCGATGTTTTTGTTGGAGAAATTATAAGAGAAGAAGGCGAGAATATTGGAAGTTATAAACTTACATCTATGCTAGAAAATCCAAATTATGAAATTAAACAAAATGAAGCATATTTAACTATAAATAAAAGAGATTTAAATGTTTATATTTTAGCAAAAGACAAAGTTTATGATGGAACAAACGATGTTTTTGTTATGGCTGAAATTTCCAACATAGCATTTGAAGACCAATTGGAATTTAACATCAATGCAACATTTGAAAACAAATATGTTGGTAATAACAAAAAAATTATTTACACATATTCTTTAATTGGCGAACAAGCTAATAATTATAATGTTGTTGTTTTAAACGAACCAAAAGCAAACATAACAAACAAAACAATTCATCAAGACAATGTTACAGTTACTGTTGAAGACGACAACACAAGTTTAACTGAAGATGTTTTGCTTTCTGTAACAAAGTTGCCAAAAGAAGAACTGGTAAAAATAGATGGAACAACAACAATTTCTGGATATATAATTAAACTAACAAAAAATAATGAAACATTAACAAATTTTGGTAAAATAACAGTTGAAATAAATATTGCTGATGAAGAATTTGATAAGTTAAAGAATTTGCAACTATATAGTTACAACAATGGAAGCTTACAAAAAATTGAATGTTTGGTTGAAGACGGAAAAATTATTTTTGAAACAACTAGTCTTGGAGAATTTATGGTTGTTGAAAAAAATGAAACAAGTTTAGGGACTTATATTCTAATTGGTTTAGGTTCATTTGTTGGTTTAGTTGCAATAATTGGAATAATCGTTTACATCGTAAAAAGAAAAAGATTATAAAAAAAAGATGCAGTTAGCATCTTTTTTTATAACTATTTATCTTGTTTTTTTTCTTCTGCAACTAAACATTCTGTTGTTAAAAGGGTTGAAGCAACACTTGCTGCATTTTGAAGCGCAAAGCGGGTTACTTTAGTTGGGTCAATAATTCCAAATTCAAACATGTTTCCATACTTGTTATTATATGCATCAAAACCAAAAGCAAAGTTTGTTTTACTAATAATTTTTTCAGAAACAACCCCTCCGCACAAACCAGAGTTTTCAACAATTTGTTTTAATGGGGCATCTAGCGCATTATAAATAATTGTTGCGCCGGTTTGTTCATCACCATTTAAAGTTTTAATAAATTTTTTTAATGGCTTTTTTAATTTGGCAAGTGCAACACCGCCGCCCGGAACAATTCCTTCAAGAGTTGCAGCTTTGGTTGCAGCCAGAGCATCTTCTATTCTTAATTTCTTTTCCATCATTTCAACTTCTGTTGCCGCACCAACATTAATAACTGCAACACCACCAGACAATTTGGCAAGACGTTCTTGAAGTCTTTCAACAGAATATATTCCGCTTTCATTTTCAATTTCTTTTTTAATTTGGCTTATTCTCTCATCAATTTTTTCTTGACTTCCAAACCCTTCTATAATTGTTGTTGATTCTTTTGTTACTTTAATTCTTTTTGCGCTTCCTAGCATATCCAAATCAACTTGTTCTAGGTTGTAGCCAAGTTCTCCACAAACAAAAGTAGAGTTAGTTAAAATTGCAATATCTTTAAGGCATTCAGTTCGGTTTTCTCCAAATGAAGGAGCTCTAACCGCAACGCTTGTTAAATTTCCTCTAAGTTTGTTTAACACTAATGCTGCCAAAGCATCGCCCTCAACATCATCTGCAATTATAAAAAGTTTTCGATTTGCAGAAGCAACTTTTTCTAACAAAGGCAAAATTTCGGAGAGATTAGAAATTTTTTTATCGGTA
>CALWRL010000026.1 GCA_944383945.1 uncultured Clostridia bacterium | reverse complement strand
AATATAAATAACATTTTTATACCCTTTGTTTAAAATATATTCTAATTCCTTAATTGAAACTGCATTGTTTTTATTGCCTAAAAATTTATCCAATGTTGCGCTAACATTTAATATTGAATTTTTAAAATTTGGTTTAAACATTTGTTTCCTCCTAAATTTTTTCTTCTTTAAATTATAACATATTTATTTAATATAATTAAAAAAAATTAAATAAAAAACCACTATTTGGTTTATAGTGGTTTTTTAAGTTAAAATTATATAAAATTATTTTCTAGGGTTTTTGATATTTGCTTGTGCAGCTGCCAAACGAGCAATTGGAACACGGAATGGCGAGCAAGAAACATAGGTTAAACCAATGTTATGGCAGAATTCAACACTGCTTGGATCTCCACCATGTTCACCGCAAATTCCAAGTTTTATATCTTTTCTTGTTTGTTTGCCAAGGTCTGCAGCCATTTTAACAAGTTTACCAACACCATTTTGGTCTAATCTAGCAAATGGATCGCTTTCGAAAATCTTTCTTTCATAGTATATATCCAAGAATTTTCCAGCGTCATCACGGCTAAATCCGTATGTCATTTGAGTTAAATCGTTAGTTCCAAATGAGAAGAATTCAGCAGATTTTGCAACCTCATCTGCAGTTAAAGCTGCACGAGGAATTTCAATCATTGTTCCTATTTTATATTGTAAATTAACACCTTTAGCTTTAATAATTTCATCTGCAACATTTGCAACAATATCACGAACAAAATTAAATTCTTTGCTATCGCATGTTAATGGAATCATAATTTCAGGAACTATATCATAACCTTTTTCTTCTTTAACTTTAATCGCAGCTTCAATAACAGCTTTTGTTTGCATTTCTGCAATTTCTGGATATGTTACTGCAAGACGAAGACCTCTGTGTCCCATCATTGGGTTAACTTCTTTAAGCCCCTCAACGGTTGATTTTAATTCTTCAAACGACAAACCCATTTCTTTAGCAAGAGCTTTAATTTCAAAATCTTCATGTGGCAAAAATTCATGTAGAGGTGGATCTAAGAATCTAATTGTAACAGGTTTTCCTTGCATTGCTTTATATAATCCAATAAAGTCTTTCTTTTGCATTGGAAGAAGTTTTTTAAGAGCTTTTTTTCTTTCTTCTGTTGTTTTAGAAACAATCATTTCACGAACAGCTGGAATTCTGTCTGCATCAAAGAACATATGTTCAGTTCTGCAAAGACCAATTCCTTCAGCACCGAAATCAAATGCAGTTTTTGCATCTTGAGGAGTGTCGGCATTTGTTCTAACTTGTAATGCACGATATTTATCAGCCCAAGCCATAATTGTTCCAAAATCTCCTGAAATTGAAGCTGGAACTGTTTTAACAGCTTCGCCATAAATAAAGCCTGTTGAACCGTCAATTGAAATAGCATCGCCTTCTTTATAGGTTTTTCCACCTAATTTGAATTTTTTGCCTTCTTCATCAACAATCAATTCTTGGCAACCAGCAACGCAAGCTGTTCCCATTCCTCTAGCAACAACAGCAGCATGGCTTGTTCTTCCGCCTCTAGCAGTTAAAATACCTTCACTAGCAGCCATACCTTCAATGTCTTCTGGACTTGTTTCCAAACGAACTAAAACAACTTTTTTGCCTTCGTTGTGCATTTCAATAGCGCGTTCTGCTGTAAAAGCAACAACACCGCTTGCAGCACCAGGAGATGCTGGAAGAGCTTTTCCAATAGGTTGAGCTTTCTTTAAAGAATCTGCATCAAATTGAGGGTGCAAAAGAGCATCTAATTGTTTTGGCTCAATTTTTAAAAGAGCTTCTTTTTCTGTTAACATACCTTCTTTAACAAGGTCAACAGCTATTTTAAGAGCAGCTTTAGCAGTTCTTTTTCCGTTTCTTGTTTGAAGCATATACAATTTGCCATTTTCAATTGTGAATTCCATGTCTTGCATATCTCTGTAATGCTTTTCAAGTTTATTAGCAATTGAAACAAATTGTTCATAAAGAGCTTTGTTTTGTTCTTCAAGGTGAGAAATTGGTTGAGGTGTTCTAATTCCAGCAACAACGTCTTCGCCTTGAGCGTTCATTAAATATTCACCATAAAGTTTCTTTTCTCCTGTTGCAGGGTCTCTTGTGAAAGCAACACCTGTTCCGCTTTGGTCGCAAAAGATAACAAAAACCATGGATTGAACATTAACAGCAGTTCCCCAAGAAGAAGGAATATCATTAACTCTTCTGTAATAAATAGCTCTTGGGTTATCCCATGAACGGAAAACAGCTTTAACTGCTTCTAAAAGTTGCATTTTAGGATCTTCTGGGAAATCATATTTCATTTCCTTTTTGAAAAGAGCTTTAAATCTTTTAACCATTTCTTTCAAGTCTTCAGCATCTAATTCTGTGTCTAATTTAACGCCTTTTTCTTCTTTCATTTGGTCTATAATTTTTTCAAAGTTAGATTTTTCAAGACCAAGTGCAACATCAGAGAACATTTGAATAAATCTTCTATAACTATCATAGGCAAAACGAGGGTTGTTTGTTAATTTAACCAAACCTTCAACAACTTCGCTGTTAAGACCAAGATTTAAAATAGTGTCCATCATTCCTGGCATAGAAACACGCGCACCACTTCTAACAGAAACTAAAAGCGGATTGTTTTTGTCGCCAAATTTTTTACCTGTAATTTTTTCAACTTTTGCAAGCCCGTCCATAATTTGTTTTATAACATCGTCTGAAAGCATTTTGCCGTCATCATAATAACGAACGCAAGCTTCTGTTGAAACAGTAAAACCTTGTGGAACAGGCAAACCAATGTTGGTCATTTCTGCAAGGTTTGCACCTTTACCTCCTAAAAGATTTCTCATGTCTGCGTTTCCTTCTGAAAAAAGGTAAACATATTTGTTTTTTGCCATTTTTATCCTCCTATTTTTTTATTACAACTTAATGGCAGTTTAAGTTGATTTAAACGGTTTTTATTTTACAACAACCTTTAATATAATCAAAACAATTTTAAAAAAAACTTTTTAAATTTTAATAAAAAGTTTTTTACAATTTTTTTAGGTTGCACTCATCTTTAAATACACACTAATAAATTCTTCAAGCTCTCCGTCCATAACACCAAAAACATCGCTTGTTTCATAGTTCGTTCTGTGGTCTTTAACCATTGTGTAAGGATGAAAAACATACGAACGAATTTGACTTCCCCATTCAATCTTTTTTAGCTCGCCCCTAATTTGATTAAGTTTTTCAAGTTCTTCTTCCTCACGCTTTTGTGCAAGTTTTGAAAGAAGCATTTTCATACATGTTTCACGGTTTTGAATTTGGCTTCTTTCCGTTTGGCAAGAAACAACAAAACCTGTTGGAATGTGAGTTATTCTTATTGCACTTTCTGTTTTATTAACATGTTGCCCACCAGCTCCACTACTTCTGTATGTGTCAATCTTCAAATCTTCGGGCTTAATAACAATATCTGTTGCTTCTGTTATTTCCGGCATAACTTCAACGCTTGCAAAACTCGTGTGTCTTCTTGCGTTGCTATCAAACGGAGAAATTCTAACAAGCCTATGAACTCCCTTTTCGCTTTTTAAAAATCCATACGCATTTTCACCGCTAACTAAAAATGTTATAGATTTAATTCCCGCTTCATCGCCATCTAACGAACTAAGAACTTTAACCTTAAAATTTTGTTTATCCGCATACATTGTATACATTCTAAAAAGCATATTAGCCCAATCCTGAGCCTCTGTTCCGCCAGCACCAGCATGAATTGTTAAAATTGCATTGTTGTTATCGTATTTGCCGTTTAGCAATGTTTCCAAACGGATTTTATTTAAATCGCTTTCTAAAAGTTTAATGCTCTTATTAAGTTCCGAATAAAATTCAGCCTCATCATCTCCTGAGGCAATTTCAACAAGTTCAATAAGTGCCTTAACATCTAAAAACTTTTTTTCATAAAAAACAACTTTTTCTAGTTTTGATTCCAGTAATTTTAATTTTTTGTTAACTTTTAAAACATTTTCATTATCAAGCCAAAAATTTTCTTTTTCTTGCTCTACTTTAAGCAATGCAATTTCATTTTTAATTTTAGCTAAGTCAAAGACACTCCTTTATAAAGTTAAAATCTTCTTCTAATTCTTTAATTTTAATTTTTTCATTTTCAACTATCATGTAAAAAATTATATTAAATAAGAAATATCATGTCAAACAAAAAAACAGGAATTATCCTGTTTTTAAATTTGATTTAAGTTATTTTGTTTTTTTTCTAAAATTAACCGATATAATTCCGCAAATTCCACCAATTAATCCGCCAAACAAAAGGTCGTTAACAAGGCTTTTAGAAAACTCAAAATTTCCATCTAAAATTGAAAAAACTAAAAATGCTAAAATAGTGTAAGAAAGCCCTATTAAAAGTCCGTTTATTAAACCCATTTGATCAACTTTTCTAAGTGCAACAAAAGCTCCAACAAGCAAACTTATTGCCTTAATAACTTGATTAATTGGTTTAATTGCCTCCGTTGGAACAGCAACATATTTAATAAAGAAAGCAAAAATTAATATTCCAACAAGCGAAACCGACAAAGCAACCAAACTTCCTTTTAAAACATTAACCCAAACTTTTGGTGAATTATCATTTTCTTTAAGCTCCTTTATCTTTTCCGCCTTGTTTTGTTTTTTTAATTTTATTGCCTTAAACTTCATAACTCCTCCGTCTTTTCATTTTATATATATTAAAAAAACTGTTCATTTAGAACAGTTTAATTTTAAGATTGCTTATCACTTAAAATAAGTTCTTTTAAAATTTTTAACGAGTAGTCTAAATTTTCACTTTTTGCAATTTCTTGTTTTAATAAAGGATTTTTAAAACAACCCGCATACCAAAGCATGTGTTTTCTCATATATTTAACTATGTAGCTTTCACTAAAATATTTCCTTAAAATTGAAATATGTTTTTTTGCACATATGTATTTTACATATTTTTCATTATTTTCAAGATTTTTTAAGTCGTCTTGCGTTAAAACATCGCTAAAAAAATTGTCTTTTGTTACAAACGAAACCATAGAAACTGGTTCGGCATTTTTAACAAATTCATTTAATTGTTTGAATATTTCTAAATTGCCAAAACTTGCCCTTCCAATTAAAACACCATCAACATTTGTTTCAAGCATCTTCTTCAAACTTTCTTTATCTTTAACATCTCCGCT
The DNA here is from genome assembly GCA_944383945.1 of uncultured Clostridia bacterium. Classification (GTDB taxonomy): domain Bacteria; phylum Bacillota; class Clostridia; order Christensenellales; family UBA1242; genus UMGS687. The sequence goes on along the minus strand of CALWRL010000026.1, from coordinate 3,539 downwards.
TCCAAAAACAGGAATTGAAACACATTCTTTAACTTTCTTAATTGTTTCATAATCAACAACTCCGCTATATCCTTGTGTCATCAGCCGTGCATGAATTGTTATTGCGCTAGCACCAGCTTGTTCGCACATTTTAGCAAATAAAACGGCATTATCTTGTTTAAAACCTTTTCTGAATTTAACAGTAACAGGTCTTTTTGAAACTTTGCAACAAGAAACAATAATTTCTTGCGCAAGGTCTAAATTTTCCATTAAAGCACTTCCTTCTCCGTTCTTTATTATTTTAGGAGCAGGACACCCCATGTTAATGTCTATTATGTCAAAATCATCTAATAATTCATCTTCACAAGCCTTTGCCATAAATTTAGAATCTGAACCAAAAATTTGAACCGCTTTAATTTTATCATTTTGTTCATTAAGCAAAAGCCAAGCCGATTTATTCTGTGCAAACTTTGGGTTTTCTTTTAAAAATTTTGAATTTACAGAATTGGACAAAGCCTTTCCCTTTCCATAAATAAGCCCCTTTGCGCTAACCATCTCTGTGTAAGTTATTTCTGCTCCAAAAAAACTTGCAATGGCTCTAAATCCAACATCTGTAACTCCTGCCATTGGCGCTAAAAATAACTTATTGTTAACCTGAACATTTCCAATTTTCATCAAAATTAAGTTTAAATATTAATTGAATTAATGTCAAGATTATTTAAGTTTTTCATCAAATTTTTCAAAACTTTTAAAATTAGCAACAAGTTTTTGTTTAATTGTTATTTCTTCCAAAGTTTGCGGATTAATTCCTTTTCGTTCATGTCTAATTTTAGGCTCAAATTTTCCAAACCCGCAAATTCTAACTTCATCTCCTCTTTTCAAAACTTCGCCAATTAATTCCGTTATTGCGTTTAAACAATTTAAACAATCTTTTTTAGATAATTTCGAGCGTCTAGAAACAAACTCAATCAATTCATTTTTATTCATATTTAAATTATTGCCAAAAAATTTTTAAATAAAATATAATTTTTATTTAAAATTTTTTAATTGAATCTATTTAAATTTATCTAAATATTCTTTTTAATTTTAAAAAATTTATTTGTTTTTTTTCGTAAAATATTAATTTTTTTCCCAAAAGGAATTCTATTAATTTCATCTTCGTCAAATATTGGAAAAATAATTGATAAAAATAAGTAAAATAATCCAGCAAAAATAATTGAAATAATTAATGAAGTTAATTTAGAAAATTGTAAATTAAATAAATAGTTTAATCCAATAGAAATTCCAATTATAATAAATGAATTTAAAAATATGTATAAAATAGGTTTTATTTTTAATTTTAATTTAATTAAATCTTTTAAAAAGATAATGTTTAATCCCGAAGCTATTGCATAACACATTATAGATGCTATTGCAGCGCCGTAAATTCCAAATTGTCCAGAAACAAAAAGCAATGTTAAAATAATTTTAATAACACCCGAAATTGTTAAATTAATTAATGCAACAACGCTTTTGCCTTTTGCCTGCAAAATTGCTGTTGATATTTGCAACAAAGAAATGTAAAAAATGTTTATTGAACTAATTTTTAAAAGAAGCGAACCAAGTTCAAGTAAATTTCCGCTTGTTGCAGTTGGATACAATATTGAAATTATTTCATTAGAAAACACACTATAAATTAAAATACATGGTAAAGATATGTAAAAAACTATTTTAAAAACCGAATTAATTGATGAGCTGTTATCATTTTCACGATTATATGATATTGCAGGAACAAGGCTAACAGCAAGCGCCATCGAAACAATTGTTGGAAAATTAATAAGAGAATTAACCATTCCCGAATAAACACCAAACATTTGAGTTGCTGAAGGGCCGGAGATTCCCGTTGATTTTAATAAATTAACAATCAAAAAACTGTCAACAGCTAAAATTAAAGGAAGAATTAATGAATTTAATGTTATTGGAAGGGTTTGTTTTATTAAAATTTTAAAATCTGTAAAAAAATTATTTTTTGTTTCTTTTTCTAAAACAACATACTTTTTTCTTTTTACTATGTAAACAACAATAAGGTAAACAAGCGAAACTAGCTCACTTATTGCAATTCCAACCATAGCCCCTAAAACGCCATAACTCGGGCCATTTTTAATCAAAAGAAAAGCAAAACTAAGCCCCAAAACAAGTTTTAAAAGCTGCTCTATAATTTGCGAAAAAGCTGTTGGCAACATGTTTTGATAGCCTTGAAAATATCCTCTAAAACCGGTCAACACACTGGCAAAAACAATTGCCAAAGCCGCTCCTATGTAACCAAGCCCTGCCTTTTCGTTTCCTTGAAATTTTGCTAGTGCATCTCCAAAAACTAAAAAAATAACAGAAAAAACAACTGAAACAACAAAAAGTAGTATAATTGATTGAAACAAAAATCTTTTTGCTCGTTTTGTTTCGCCATTTGCTCTACACTGGGCAACAAGTTTTGAAAGAGAAATTGGTATTCCCCCACTTGCAAAAATTAAAAACAACGAAAAAACTGGGAATATTAATTGATATATTCCAATTCCTTCTGGCCCTAAAATATTAGATAAAGGAATTCTATAAACTGCACCTAAAAATTTGCAAACCAATCCCCCAATTAATAAAACAATTGCACCTTTTGCAAATTTGTTATCATTTTTTACTCTTTCTTGCATAAAAATATTTTTTGAAAAATTTTATTTTATATACAAATACAAAAAAATAACGAGATTATAAACCCGTTATTTTTTTATTTTTTCAAATAATTCATCAATTTTGGCTGCGTTTTGTTCAAAAAAATCAACAACAAATTCTAAATCTGGAATTCTTTTAATTTTTAAAAGTTTCGCAAGTTCTTTTTTAATGTAACCCTTAGATTGATTTAAAATTTTAACAACTTCTTTTGTTTCGTTTTCATTCCCTAAAATTGAAATTGAAACTCTGCTGTAATACAAATCTGGCGAAGTTTTAACTTCTGAAATTGTTATAAATTTCCCTTCAAGTTTAGAATTGTTCATATTAGAAATTATTTTTGAAATATCATTTTTAATTTCTAAATTAATTCTTTCCATTCTGAATTTCATTTTTCGCCCCTTAGTCTTTTATTGGTTCGTTAATGTAAAATTCCATTTTATCATCAACTTTAACAAGATTTCCATCTTTAAGTTTAATTCCACATTCAAAACCTTTTAAAACTTCCGATTTATCATCTTTTACAATTTTAAGGCTTTCAACTTGTGTTTCGCAAATCAATTCATCGCCTCTATATACTTTTGCAAAACAATTTCTTGTTGCTTTTCCATCTGTAATGTAAGAACCAACAATAAATCCAGCAGATGAAAGTTTAAACATTGCTCTAACTTCAGCATGCCCAATAACAACTTGTTGGTATTTAACAGTTTTCATTCCATTGATTGCTGCTGTTAAATCGTCAACAACTTGATAAATAACAGAATAATTTTTTATTTCAACCTTTTCAGTTTTTGCTAATGTCAAGGCTTTTGGCCCTGTTTTAACATTGAAAGCAATAATTATTGCATCAGATGCTTTAGCTA
>CALWRL010000025.1 GCA_944383945.1 uncultured Clostridia bacterium | reverse complement strand
AACGCTGTTTTTCTAAATAATTTTTTTTTTTTTTAAATCTTTTCCATTATCATCTATCAAATTATCATCTGAACTTTTATTGTTTTGGCTTGAAGGTTGTGCATTAAAAATAAAATCAAAAGCATATTTTCCGTATCTATACAACTGCTCAAAAATTCTATAAGCCCTAATATCTCTGTCTTCCATAGAAATGTTAACAAACTTTTGCCCATTTGTAAAATCTGGGCCTTCTTCAATGTTAATATTAACATTTTGTATTTTCCCGCTTTGAGTTATTGTTTTAAAAGAAAATTGTTCTGCTTCTTTCGGTAACACTGATACTTTTAATTCATCATCTGTTTTAACAGATTTAATTATTTTTGAAATTTGCGATTCCAAGTGTTTAAAAGGAAAGTCTACTTTTTGTTTTTTTTGGGCATATTCTTTATCTTTTGTGTAAATATTGTAAAGCGCCATTAAATATTTAAAAAAATTTTTCGATTTAAAAAAAATGTTGCAATTATCTTGTGAAAAACTTTTCAAACCTAATTCTTTAAGCATAAATTTCGACAAATAAAGGAAATTACTAGAAATATCTCCATTTTCGCTTATTGGTTCAACAACCAAAATTATTTCGGCTACCTTTTCATTTTCTGGAACTATAATTTTCACTTTTCCTCCATGTTTTTCAATAACTAATCTATTAATATTTATATTAACATATATAAAAAAATTTTCAAATTTTTATTTTTAAAAATTTGTAACATTTTAACACAACTGCCCATAGTATGAAGTAAGGACAAAAGAAAAATCCTTGAAGTACAAAAGATAAAAAAATACATATGAAAATTTTAATAGGAGGTACATATCATGAATTTCTTCAACGGATTCGGAATGGGCGGACATGGTTGTGGATGCGGATGCGATTGCTGCACATTAATAATCATTCTCTTACTCTTATCTTGCTGCTGTGGAAATGGTGAAGGCTTCGGAAACGGCTGCGATTGCATAATTTGGATTTTATTATTATCTTGCCTTTGCAACCCTTGCCAATGCGGAAACAGAGCATAACCAATTGCTACATAAATAAAACAGGTTTTTAAAAACCTGTTTTATTTTTTTAATTTCTGGAAGAAAGTTCAACATCTAGCGTTTGAATTTTTCCATTCCTTAAAATCTCAATGCTTATACTATCCCCTATTTTATAATTGTAAATTGTTTTTCTTAAATCTAGCATTGTTTTAATTTCTAAATCTCCAACCTTTTTTATTATGTCTCCTTCTTTAATGCCCGCTTTCCCCAAAGGACCTTTGCTATCAACATTAACAACATAAACTCCGCTCTTGTCAAGGGTTCTGCCGTAAAAAACTGCTATTTCACTGTCAAACCCAAAAATTCCTAAATATGGAGTTTTATATGTTCCATCTTTTAATATATGATTAACAACTGGAAGTGCTATGCCAACAGGAATTGCAAAGCCAATTCCTTCCGCTTCGGAAACTTTAAGTGTGTTAATTCCAATAACTTCTCCATTAGAATTAATTAGTGGCCCACCACTATTCCCCGGATTTATGCTTGCATCATGTTGAAATAAATTTTGAAGATAACTTGTTGTTCCATCTTCATTGGTTATTTCAATTGTTCTATTTTTAGCTGAAATAATACCTTTTGTAACAGTATGTTTAAATTGCAATGTTAATGGAGTTCCAACCGCAATAACATCTTGTCCAGCTTCAACCAAATTAGAATCGCCTGTTTTTAAATATGGCATATTAATGTTTGTTTTAATTATTGCAAGGTCCATGGCAGGGTCGTTCCAAATTAAAGTTGCCTTACCGCTTGTTTTGTTTGCGTAGTAAACCGTTATAGAATTAGCACCTTCAACAACATGATTGTTTGTTAAAACATAGCCATTTTCTGCAACAGCAACTCCACTTCCAACGCTTTGCATATTGTTATAAACTGCATTAATTCCAACAATTGCCGGCGAAACATTTTCAACAATTTCTTCAAAATCTGTTGAATTATTAGCCGAAATTTGCCTTGGCGTCATGTCAATATTAACATCAGGAACTTCGTTGCCTGTTGAGTTGTTAATAGCAAAACAACCAGAAAAAGCAGTTACGCTAAAACAAAAAAACAGCACTAAAACCAAAAATTTTTTCATGCTGTTATTTTGTGCATTAAACTTTTTTTTATTACCAAATTCCAAAAACAACTAAAATGATTGACACTAAAATAAGTGAAAAGCCAATAATTAAAAGTATTGTTAAATTTTTATATCTTCTGTAATCTTTATAATATCCTTTAACAATTCTTTCATCAACATTTTCAAATTGCTCTTTTGTTATTAATCCATTATTATAAAGTTCAACAAAATATGTTTCTAGTTCATCATCATATTTCTTTTTTAGAAGTTTTAAGTAATAAATTCTGTTATTTATAAATAAAATCATAAATATTATAAAAATTGATGAAGAAAAATAAGCAAATCCGCTCCAAACACTTTGAAGAAGAGAAAATGTTATTGCACAAACAATTAAAATTGTGAAAACAATTATTTCCCAAAGTCTAATTCTCATATTTTTTTGGTTTCCTTCAATGTTATTGTTCTGTTAAAAACTTTCTTGTCTAAAGTGCTATCGCAATCTAAGCAGAAATAACCATTGCGGATAAATTGATACCTTTCTTCACTGTTAATGTTTAAATTGCTTTCAATATAACAATTATTTAAAACAGTAAAACTATTTGGATTAATTTTATATCCAGAAACCGCATGTTCTTGCCCCTCAACCTCTTCTGCGCAAGATTCATCAATTAAATTTTCAAAAAGTCTAACTTCAACTTTTTCAGCATGTTTAGGATTTATCCAATGAATTGTTCCCTTAACTTTTTTTGTGCATTCGCTACCAGACTTCGTTTCTGGCAAATATTCGCACAAAACTTTTGTTACATTTCCATTTTCGTCTTCTTCAAAGCCTGTGCATTTAACTATATATGCGCCCTTAAGTCTAACTTCTGCCCCAACATATAATCTGTAAAATTTTGGATTTGGTTCTTTAATGAAATCTTCTTTTTCAATTAACAAATTTTTTCCAAAATAATATTTTCTAGATCCTTTTTTTTTTTTTTTTGGGTAATCTTCTAACAAAATTTCTTCTTCTTTATCTTGCGGATAATTAGTTATTTCAAGTTCTAGCGGATTTAAAACTGCCATAACTCTTCTAGAAACTTGGTTTAATGTGTTTCTAACAAAATGATCCAAGAATGCAGGTTCTATTAAAGCATTGCTTTTTGTTATTCCTGCCCCAATAACAAATTCCTTTAAACTTTCTGGCAAAACTCCTCTTCTTTTTAATCCTCTTAAGGAATAAAGCCTTGGGTCATCAAATCCAATAACAACTTTATCCTCAACAAGTTTTTTGATAAATCTTTTGCCTAAAATTGCACCTTTAATATAAAGGTTAGCATATTCAATTTGTCTTGGTGTGTTTCCTGTTTTGCAGTTTTCAACAACCCAATTATACAATGGTCTGTGGTCTTCAAATTCTGGCCCACAAATTGAATGAGTAACTCCTTCAATTGCATCATCAAGTGGGTGGGAAAAATCGTAAGAAGGATAAATCTTCCAAGAATCACCAATTCTTTGATGGTGATTGTATTGAATTCTGTATAAAACAGGATCTCTCATGTTCATGTTTGGGCTTGCCATGTCTATTTTAGCTCTTAAACATTTTGCGCCGGCAGGAAATTCTCCGTTTTTCATTCTCTCAAACAAATCAAGATTTTCTTCAACGCTTCTATTTCTATAAGGGCTTTCTATTCCCGGTTCGGTTAAAGTTCCCCTTGTTTTTGAAAGTTCTTCCGGAGACAAATCACAAACATAAGCTTTCCCCTCTTTAATCAATTGAACAGCATACTCATAATTCTTTTGAAAATAATCAGTTGCATAGTGAATTTCATTCCAGCTATATCCAAGCCACTTAACATCTTCTTGAATAGAATCAACAAACTCTTGGCTTTCCTTTGTTGGATTTGTGTCATCATATCTTAAATTGCAAACACCGCCATATTTTTCTGCCAAACCATAATTTAAAACAATGTTTCTAACATGACCAATGTGCAAATATCCACTTGGCTCTGGTGGATGTCTAGTTTGAATTGCTTTAACTCTTCCATCTTCAATATCTTTATTTATTATCTCTTCAATAAAATTTGTCGCTTCAACCTTATTCATTGCATAACCTCAAAATATAAATATTTAGTCTAAAATAACATATCATTAATTTTAATATAAGTCAATTAATTAAAAGAAAAACCAATTTTATTATGAAAAAAAATAAAAATTAGATATAATATTTGTATGGAAAAGTTGTTAATTATAGACGGAAACAGCATTATTAATCGCTCTTTCTACGCCCTACCATTGCTTTCAAACAGTAAGGGGGAATATTCTAATGCCATCTACGGTTTTGTTAATATGCTAACAAAAACAATTTTAGATTTAAAACCAAAATACATTGCCGTTGCATTTGATGCCGGCAAAAAAACTTTTAGAAATAGTTTGTTTGAAAATTATAAAGGAACAAGAAAAGCAATGCCAAGCGAACTTGCTTTTCAAATGCCTATTTTAAAAGACCTTTTAAACACAATGCAAATTAAATTTTTTGAAAAACAAAATTTTGAAGCAGACGATATCATAGGAACTTTATCCAAAACGAAAAATGTTGAAAAGGTTTTGTTATCTGGCGACAGAGATTTATTTCAACTATTAGATGATGAAACATCAATTTGGTTTCCGAAAAAAGGAGTTAGTGAAATTGATGTAATAACTCCATCATCGTTAAAAGAAACAATGGGTTTAACACCAAGCCAAATTTGCGACTACAAAGCTTTAAGGGGCGATTCTTCCGACAACATACCAGGAGTTAGTGGAATTGGCGAAAAAGGGGCCATCGATTTACTTTTAAAGTTTGGAAGTTTAGACAACATATATAACAATATTTCATCAATAAATGGGAAATTAAAAGAAAAATTAGAAAATGGAAAAGAACTCGCCTATTTATCAAAACAATTAGCCGAAATAAAAAGAGATGTTGAAATAGAATACAAGCTTGAAGACTTGCAATATCCATTTCCATACTCAAAAAAAACGTACGAGTTTTTTAAAAATTACGAGTTTAAAAGTTTAATTAGAAGAACAGATATTTTTGATAGCAACACAGCAAGCTTAGCAAAAGAAGAAGCAAAACCTTATGAAACAATAAAAGTTGAAACAGTAAGTCAATTAGAAAAAATTATTTCATACATTAAAAGCGAAAATCAATTTGCTTTCGAACTTTCTAACAATTTGCAAATTGCCTGCTCGCCAAACAACCTTTATATTATAAATGGCGAAATATCAATGTTTTCAAACACATTAACAATTGAAACAGCGCTTGAACATTTAAAAGAAATTTTTGAAAGTGAAAAAATCAAAAAAATTTGTTATGATGCAAAAAGCAATATGCACTTGTTAAAGAAATTTAACATACAGGTTTTAGGAGAAATTTTTGATATTTCAGTTGCAAAATATTTATTAGGAGATTCAACAAAAAACGAAATTGAACAAGTCCCCTACTATTTCTTTTTAGAAAAAAGTTTAACCTCTAAAATGGAAGAATATAATTTAAACTTGCTATACAAGAAAATTGAAATTCCGTTAATCAATGTTTTGTTTACAATGGAAAATGATGGTTTATTTGTTAACCAAAATGAACTTTTAAATTTAAAAGAAAGTTTAGAATTAGAATTGGAAGAAATAAAGAATTTAGTTATAGATTTAGCGGGCGAACCTTTTAACATAAACTCGCCGAAACAACTTTCAAACATTTTATTTAACAAATTGGGGTTATCTGCAAAAAATAACAAAAAACAATCAACAAACATTGAAATTCTTAAAGAAATTGAAAATCAACACAAAATTGTTCCTGAAATTTTAAGATATAGAAAAATTCAAAAGTTATTATCAACATATGTTGAGCCTTTTTATGACATTGCAAAACAAAACAATGGTTTTATAAAAACAATTTTTAACCAAACACAAACCTCAACAGGAAGGCTTTCTTCAAGCGAACCCAACCTACAAAACATACCTATAAGAGATGAAGAAGGCAAACAAATAAGAAAAATATTTATTTCAAGATTTAAAGATGGTGAAATTGTTTCTGCGGATTATAATCAAGTTGAACTTCGCCTAATGGCACATTACAGCCAAGACAAAACTTTGATGCAAGCATATAAAAGAAATGAAGATATTCATGCTAGAACAGCATCTGAAATTTTTGAAGTTCCACTATCCTCTGTAACGCCAGACCAAAGAAGGCTTGCAAAAACAGTTAACTTTGGGATAATTTACGGAATAAGCGAGTATGGTCTTTCGGTTAATATAGGAACATCTTTTTATAAAGCATCAGAATATATTAAAAAATATTTTGAAAGGTTCCCACAAGTAAAAGAATATATAAACGAATCTATTGAACTAGCAAAAGAAAAAGGTTTTGCAAAAACTCTTTTTGGAAGAATTCGTTTTATTCCAGAACTTTCATCTAGCAACAATGCAATTAGAAAATTTGGAGAAAGAGTTGCAATTAACATGCCTCTTCAAGGAACGGCATCAGATATTATAAAACTAGCAATGATAAATGTTTACGATAGATTAAAAAAAGAAAATTTGCAATCTAAGATTGTTTTACAAATTCATGACGAGCTTGTTTTGGACTGCCCTAAAAATGAGGTTGCGTTAATAAACAAAATTCTACACGAAGAAATGGAAAATGTTGTTTCCCTTTCAATTCCGCTTTCCGTTGAAATTTCTAGCGGCAATAGTCTTTACGAATGCTAACAAAATAACAAACAAACAAACAAACAAACAAACAAACAAATAAATAAATAAATAAATAAAAGATAACTTGCTTTTTAGTTAAGTTATCTTTTTATCTTTTATCAAATTTTTCGTTAATTCTTTCGCAAATTATAGTTGAAAGAACCGAACTTATTTGATTTATAACATTTTTAATTGTGTTTAACTGTTCAATTGATTTTCCTTTTGAAATTTCAATTGCAATTTGTGTTGCAATTAATGCAAGTTTTTCTGGCGAACAGTTATTCATAGGCTTATTTATGAATTTAATGATATTTTTTGTTACAATTAACCAAAATTTAATGATTTATAGAACAACAAATCTTAAAATTAGTCTAGATTAATTTTCATATATATGCTAAAATCTAAATAATCTATCACTAAAAGGAGTTTTTATGGAAATTAATTGGTTTAATCCTAATGACAAATCTAAAAGTGTTTTTGATGCAAAAGAACATTCAAAAAGCAGTCATCGCGAAAATGTAGACGAAAGTTTAGTTCCTAAACGCGCAGTTCTTTTTTGCATGGGAAAAGCAATGGGAATTATTAAAGAAAATTACAAAACAAAAACAATAATTGAAAAATTGCCAGGGTTTATAACTAGGTCGGAAGTTGTTGTTGTTGAAGGATATCCAAATGTTTGTTTCCTTCACGGTGGTTATGGAGCCCCTCAAACCGCAGATGTTGTTGAAACATTAAAGGCATTAGGTGTTGAAGAATTTATGCTTTTTGGAATGATTGGAGGTTTCTCGAAAAATATTGCAATTGGAGATGTAACCTTCCCAGAAAAAGTTTATGCCGAAGATGGTGTTTCATTCCACTACGGCTTACCAAAAGAATATATAGAAAATCCATGCCCAGAAATTTACAGCGATATGTTCGATTATTTTAAAGATAAGGGACATAATTGTACAAACGAAAACATGGTCACTTCCGTTGCAGTTTTTCGCCAAACGTTTGAAAAAGAAGAACAATGGCGTCAAAAGGGATTGGTTGGTGTTGAAATGGAAGCCGCAGGCTTTTTAGCCACATGTAAATTCCTAAATGTTCCTCATTATGCTGTTTTCTTTTGCTCAGACAAACACCCATTAAACAAAGACGAGAAATGGGTTTGGAGAACAGAAAAATTCACAGAAATACAAACAAAATTTGTTTGTGACGCTGTTAATTACTTTTTAAAAATAAGTTAATTTTAACAAAAATTTATCAAATATAAAAATTTGTAGAAATTATACAAACAAAATTTTTATAATCATTATGACATTTAAGCAATAAATTTTAATCTTTGGTATTGCATATTTTGTTTTGATGTGATAAGATATATATGAAAATTGGAGGTAAAAATGGCAACCTTAAATGAAATTAAAAATTGGGATAATTTATCCGAATCAACAAAACAAGATATTGAAAAAGCTTTTGCTCATAAATTAGACTCTATTGGCGAATTTTATTTTAATCCAGATGAAAAACCTATTTCATCATTAATCCAGTTCGCACAAAGCCTTTCTTTTGAACCTGGAACAGCATATAGCGTTGATGAATGGAAAAAATACACAGACAACAGATATGGTTTTGCAATGCAAAACATTAAGCCATATGATGTAAACGGTGGTTTAACAAGTTATGCTTTATGCCCTAACCAATTAACTGCAAAAAAATTAATTTTTCCACAAACTTTAAATTATGTTCCAGGAACTTTAATTTGCAATAAAAATCAAACATCAACTAGAACAGATAAAATATTAAATTTGATAAGAGATAACTTTAATTTTAAAGTTGAAGTTATTCCAACTTTAATAAAAATGCGTGAACCATATGAAGTTGTTAAAGCAAAAGGTTTGTTTAACAAAC
>CALWRL010000024.1 GCA_944383945.1 uncultured Clostridia bacterium | reverse complement strand
ACTTGCTTCAAAGCGTGTTGAAAAAGTTGAAGATGTTGTTAAAGAAGGCGATGAAGTTGAAGTTGAAGTTATAAAAATAGATAACAAGGGTAGAGTTGATCTTAAACTTGTTAGCAAACAACAATAAGGAGGGAAATATGAAAGAAACAGGACACCCAAACTATCACGAAATAACTGTTAAATGTGCTTGTGGAAACACTTTTAAAACAGGTTCTACTTATGAAGGTGAAGAAATGAAAATTGATATATGCAATAAGTGCCATCCTTTCTTTACTGGAAAACAAAAAATTGTTGACACAAGTGGTCGCGTTGAAAGATTTAATAAAAGAATTGGAAAATAATTTATTTTATATTAAAAAACCTTAATTATCTTTAAGGTTTTTTTTATTTGTTTCAATTAATTTTTAATTTTTTATATTTTTGATTTTTTAATTAAAAATTAATTATTTTCGTTAATTTTATTATTTTTTCATTTATTTTAATTATTAATATTTTTTTAATTAATTAAATATTTAATTTATAATTTAGTTCATTTATTTTAATTTGTGGTTAATAAAAAATAAATATTGACAATTAATCGCTTTTTTTATAATATAAATATATGAGTGCAGAAATAAATAAATTAAAAAATCACATTAGTTATGAAATTATAGGCAAAGATTCTGAAGACACATTAAGACTTATTAATGCCTGTGAAATGATAAGAGCAATGAAAATAGATGATGGAGAAAGTGGTTTTGAAATTTTGTTAGAGATTAAAGAACTTTTAAATTCCAGTGAAGATGCTCTTTTAAACTGCAAAATCGAATATTTTTTAGAAAAAGATGTTAAAAATATAATGCAATCAATTTTGCTTTCCGGGCAAAAGAAACTTGAAAAATATTATGGTAAATTTATAGATAATAGAGATTTAGTTAATTATGTTTTAAAGGAATATTGTTGTGCCAAGGTTTTTAAAGATCATTACAACAGTGTTATGGTTAATCTTGAAACTTTTAATGACGCATACCATAAAAAAGTTTTTTTGGACAATGAAAAATATAAAAAACTAGAAGAATTTTTTAATCTTTTAAATTCACGAGAAGAAATAATTTTAAGTACTGATTTAAATAAATTTAAAGGATTGAAAGAGCTTTTATATGATGCGTTTAAAGAAATGCAAGAAAATTCTTTTGAAGATTTAAAAAAGAGTTTATACAAATTTGAAGAGGCTGATATTGACAAAAAACTTTCAGAAGAAACAGGTGTAAAAATATATAATATTGGCAAGCAACAAAAAAATTTTTTAATGCATGTTACGAGGATTGAAAGACGAGGCGTTAAGGAAAAGTTTGGCGAATTAGCAAAGGAACCAGAATTTGATTTTATGGGGATTTTTTCACAGCGAAAGCGAAAACAATTTTTAAATGATTACATTTCAGCGTCGTATGTTGATAATTCAAATTTAAAAACATTTAGAAATCTTAAAGATTATGTTGCAGTTGTTTTTGGTGATGATATTCCAAACAATAATTTAATCGCTATAAGCAACAAAGATGCTTATATAGATGATGACGGAACAAAAGAAGGAGTTCTTGTTAGCAAACAAAAGCATTGTTACTTAAACAGCGAAAGTTTTAAAAACAAATCATTAAATTTTAATGAAGTTGCATTTTTAAGAAAAAACATCTATGAAGAAGATGCTAAAACAAATTTGCCAATTGCTATTTTTTGTTTAGGCGAAATAACAGAATTAGAAATAAAATACGCAAAACAATCTAACATTCCAATTGTTTTTTCGCAAGCAAAATATAATTATAAAACATCTAATTCTCCATTAATAAGATTAGAAAATAGCGATCATTTAGAAGAATTAAGTTTATAAAAACAAACAATTTTGTTTGTTTTTTTTATTTTTGTTAATAATTTAATTATGAATTTTTTTCCTATTATAAATGGAACAGCGGCAGTTAAAGGAAAAAATGGCGTAATATCGTGGGTTAGCGATAAAGGTAAGATAGAAATTGTTTCATTTAAAAAAAAGAAAAATTTTTTTGGAATTAATTTTCCTTTTATTAGAGGAATTTATTTTTCATTTATTGGAATTTATTTGTTTATTATTTCGATTAATAAATCAGGAGTGTTTTTGAATGATAAAAATCGAAATAAACATAAAAAAAAGTTAAAAATGTCATTAGGTGTTGTAACATTAACAGTGATTGGAATTTGTTTAGCTGTTATAAGTTTTGTTTCATTATTTTTAATTCCAAATTTTTTATTTAAAATAATGCTAGCTAATGAATTAAATGTTTATTTGGCTGGTTTTATAGTTGGCATTACAAGAATATTATTTTTCATTTTAATGCTTTTAAGTTTAAAACTAATACCTAGCATTAGACAATTTTACAGAAATAATTCCGCTTGTAATTTGGCGCTTGCTTCTTTTAAAAATAAAAAAATAAATAGTTATTATTTGTCAACAAATTATTTAAATTTTCTTGTTTGGAGTTTTATAATTTCTTCTTTTGTGTTATCATTTATTGTGTTAGAAATAAATTTCTTTCTTAAATTTTTAATAAATTTTGGAATAATTATTGTTTGTTTAGGAATTGTTTATGAAATTTTAAAACTTATTGAATTTAAAGATTGTTTATTCTTAAAATTAATAATTAATCCAATTGCTTATTTAACCGGCGAAAAGCCTACACAAACCGAGAGAGAAATTGCTTTTTCTGCGATGAACGAGGTTATGTTAATGGAAGAAAACGAAGAACGAATTGTTAAAGAGAACAAACAGCAAATTGCGTTTAGTGTTGTTTTGTGCGAGGTTAAACGCAGGCTTTGTGATGCTGGAATTGTTGATGATTTAGAGGCAGAATGGTTGATTGCTAATTCTTTAAACATTGGTTTAAGCGATTTGAAATTGTTAACGCATATAAGCAACGAGCAATATGAAAAAATAAAACTTGCCTTAGAAAAGAGGGAGCAGAGGATTCCAATTTCGAAAATTTTTAACAGGTGTGATTTTTATGGACGAGAGTTTTATGTTAACAACAATGTGTTATCTCCAAGGCAAGAGACAGAACTTGTTGTTGAACAAGCAATCCAAGAAATTAAAAAAATTAATAAGCGAGCAAAAGTTTTAGATTTAATGACAGGAAGTGGAGTTATAGCAATAACTATTGCGTTAGAAACTAACTCAAATGTTTATGCAAGCGATATTTCCAAACAAGCCCTTGAAGTTGCAAAGAAAAATGCAAAAAAACACAATGCGAAAATTAAATTTATTGAATCTGACATTTTTAAATCGTTTAAACACGAAAAATTTGATGTTATTGTTTCTAATCCGCCATACATTTGTTCTAAAGATATTTTAACGCTTGATGAAGAAGTTAAAAAATATGATCCCTTAATATCTTTAGATGGCGGAGAAGATGGGCTATTTTTTTACAAAGAAATTGCTAACAACTGCTTAAAATTTCTAAAAGATAACGGAGTTTTAGTTCTTGAAATTGGATATAATCAAGGGCAAAGCGTTAAAAAACTCTTGCAAAATAATTTTAAAAATATTAGAATAAAAAAAGATTACAGCGGAAATGACAGAATAGTTATTGCTAGTAAAAAATAATGTTAAGGATTTATTATGATAGAAAAAACAGCTATAATTAAAAAAAGATTTGATGAGTTAACCGAACTTATTTCTAAGCCTGAAATTATTGCAGACCAAAAAGAGTGGAAAAAACTTGTTAAAGAGCGTGCTGGCTTAGAAGAAATTGCAGAAGCTCATGACGAACTTGAAAAATTAATTAATGAATATAATAGCGTTCAACAAACAATAAAAAACGAAACTGACGCCGAAATTGTTGAACTTTTTAAAGAAGAAGAAAAAAGTTGCAAGAAGAAAATTGAAGAATTGGAAGAAAAAATTAAAATTCTTCTTCTTCCTAAAGATGAAAATGATGATAGCAACGTTATTATTGAAATAAGACCTGGGGTTGGCGGTGAAGAATCGGCATTGTTTGGTGCTGTTTTATTAAAAATGTACTGCAGATATGCTGAAAGAAAAAGATGGAAGGTTGAAATTGCTGATTATTCTGAAACAGAAATTGGCGGAGTTAAGGAGTGTTCGTTTATCATAAGCGGGAAAGGTGCTTATTCAAAATTAAAATATGAAAGCGGGGTTCACAGAGTTCAGCGTGTTCCAGAAACCGAATCTCAGGGCAGGGTTCACACATCAACGGCCACTGTTGCTGTTTTGCCAGAAGTTGAAGAAGTTGATTTTGAAATTTTAGACAAAGATTTAAGAATTGATACATACAGAAGTAGCGGTGCGGGTGGACAGCATGTTAACAAAACTGATTCGGCAATTAGAATAACTCACTTGCCAACAGGTATTGTTGTTGCTTGTCAAGATGAAAGGTCGCAAATTAAAAACCGTGAAAGAGCATTCCAAATTTTAAAATCTAAGTTATATGAATTTTATAAATCTCAAATAGATAAAGAGTACAGCGAAAACAGAAAAAGTCAAGTTGGCAATGCGGAAAGGTGTGAGAGAATTAGAACTTATAACTATCCACAAGGAAGAGTTACAGATCACAGAATAAATTACACTATCTACGCTTTGGAAGATTTCTTGGACGGGAATTTAGATGAGATGATTGAAAATCTAGAATTGGACGACCAAAAAAGGAAATTGGAACAAGCGCTCAACTAGTCTTGATTTTTAATTTTTTATAGTTTAATATATAAAATAGTATGGAAAACAAAGAAGAAAAAATTGTTGAAGAGAAAATTGAATATAAAAACAGAGAAACGGGAAAAGTATTAACTAATCCTATTGATATTTCATACTATAAAACTTTGCAAAATGATTTGATAATTGAAAATTCTCTTCTTGGCCACTTTGATAAATTAGGCAAATATGTAATAGAAAAAAATTTTTTAGTTGAACTTGTTAAAACAAAAAAATATGTTGTTGATAGAATTGAAAACAAATATGTAATAGTGGAGCCATATACAGACGGAGAATTTAAGTTAACTCTTGTTATTGAAGATTTAAAAGCGGAAGATAAAAAAATTGCAACTTTAAGATTTATTGAATTTTGTGAAAAGCCAGAAGGCGAGCAAGAAATTTTAAAAACCATTGTTGCAACATATAAAGATGATGCGGATAGTTTCTTTATAAAAAAAGCTTTTAAAGTATTTAACATTGTTGAAAAGTCTGAGCTTGGCGATGAAATTGATGAAGAAGTTATGTTGGCAATATTGCAACGCTTAAAACTTATTAAGGGTTTAAAGAAAAATAGAATAGCAATGTATGACTTTATATCTTCTGGTTTTGTTGATGAGATATTGGCAATTTTAAGAGCAAATCCAAGCAAATTTTCTGAATATGTTTTAAGGAAATATGGAGAAGGTTTGTTGCTTTTAAAAGATAAAATCTCAAAAGATAACTATTACATTCTTGTTAAAAACATGCTTGTTTCAATATTAAAAAGTGCAATTCATCAACAAAAAGATGAAAATGTTTCAAATTTACTTAACAATGCGTTCAAAAAATATTTAAGCAAATATAGCGAGATGCATGAAGAACTAATTGCTGCGCCAAAAGAAGCTATAAAGAAAAAACAAGATGCGCCTAAAACACAAGTTAAAAGCGGTGGTTCTTCGGGCGGTGGAAAAAAGAAAAAAGCTGGAAAAGCAAAAGTTGTTGCTAAAAAAGCGGTAAAAAAAGGTTCAGCTAAAAGCGGAGAAGTTTATTACTTTGACAACAGCAAAAAACAACAGTTTAATAATTACAAAGAAAACCAAAGTTCTGAGAAAAAAAGTTTGCAAGACAAAAATATAGCTAAAACTAAAACAAAAGAAAATAAACTTGAAAATATTTATAGTTTAATTGATAAAATTTCTAGTAGTGTTTTAGTTGCAACTCAGGTTAGCATAAAACAAAGCGAGAAAAACATTGAAATTAATTTCAAAAAAACAATTGGGGACAAAGGGTTTGAAATGTAAAAAAACAACCTATTTAGGTTGTTTTTTTAATTTAATTAAAGTGTTTGGGAGCTTTGAGTGAATTCGCTTTTATACTCTTGGTACTTATCATATATATTAGACAATGTTTTTAACATCAATGTTGCTTTATTGTCATTATTAAGATCTCCAAGATTAGCAACTTCGTCTAAATTCAAATCTATACGATTGCTGCAATATGGTCTTGTTAAATCTCTTAATAAAACATCAAGTTGTTTAATTTGATTTGGCGAAAGGTTTCCTTGAAATTTATAGAATATGTTTTTTATAAAAACTTCGTATTTATCGCCACGAGCAAGAAATTCAGCATCGGTTTGTTGTGTCTTATTTGTGTTAATAGTAAATCTTATCTTTGTTGCTTCTGTTTTAAAATTATATATAGCCATACTAACTCCTTATTTCTTTTTTTAAAATTATATTCCATATAACATTTTTTGTCAATAGTCTTTTTATAAAAAATCTTGCATTTATACCAAATATAATATATAATGGAGGCGAGGTAGATTATGAGATTATTTTTAAATAGTTTTCTAAACGATTGGTGGGATTCAATTTGCAAGTTCTTTAGAGGGCTTGATAACACGATTGTTGTTTTAATAATCACTTTTTTATCGCTATTGACACTACTTTGTTTAATTCGTTTTTTAAAGCCAATGTATAGCGCAGATAAAAATAGAATTAGAGTTATGCCGTTAGTCTTCATGGTTTTATTTGGAGCCTTAACAGCGCTTGTTTGCACGGCAACATACGCTTAAAAAAAGTTTGATTTTTTATTTTTATGTGATATAATTGCAAAGCTTTAAGGAGATTTTATGAGTTTTTTAGGATTAACACCTACTTGGATTTCAAATTCTTTTCCAATAATTAGGTATGTTTTAATGTTTATTATTGCAGCTGCTGCAATAACTTTAATCGTTACTGCGTTGATGCAAGAAAGCCAAGAAGGCGGGTCTAACGCTATTACAGGCGCGCAAGAAAGTTATTATTCGCAAAACAAGGGGAAAACAAAAGAAGGCATTTTGAAAAAAATTACAATTGCTATGGCATCTATAATTGCTATTTCAATAGTTCTTTTCTTTATTGCCATTGTTGTTGAAAACGCTTTTTAATTTTGAAAAAAAGTTTTGATGTGTTAAAATTTGCTTATGAAACTTCATGAGCGAATTTTTTTTGAAATTAAAAATGGTAAATTAAATTATAAAAGTTTTGGGCAGTTATTTTCGTTGCTTTCTGAAAAGTTAAATGAAAAAGTTGAAAACATTGCTAAATGTGTTAACAAAATGTTGCAAGATGGTGAACTTGTAGAAGATAGCAAACACCAACTTTTGCAACCTAGAGATGTTGGTCTTTTTAAAGGAGTTGTTAACGGCAATCCGAAAGGTTTTGCTTTTATTTCTCCATCAATTAAAGGTCTTATGGGGTTTGAGGTTAAAAAGGGCGAATATCAAGATGTTTTTGTTCCTGCAAGCATGCTTTTTGGAGCATTAGATGGTGACGAAGTTTTATATCGTCTTGAAGGAAAAGACAGTGGGGTTGTTTATAAAATTCTTAAAAGAGGCAACAAAAACATTGTTGGAAAAATTGTTTGCGGGAACAATTCAGTTTTTAAGGGTAATAGGTTAGATAGTGAAAACTACTATTTAATAGCGGACAATCCAAAGTTTTCTAAACCTGTTTTAATTCCAAACAGAGATTTAAAAGATGCAAAAGACGGCGACAGGGTTGTTGTTGAATTAACATTTCAACCAGAAGGAAAGGGGTTGCCTGTTGGAAGAGTTGTTAAAATTTTATTTGGCGATGATGTTGAACAGGGTGTTATATCAATTTTGTGTGAAAATCAAATTCCAAGTGAGTTTCCTGAAAAGGTTTTGGTTGAGGCAAACAATTTAAAAGTTGATTACCAGTTTGAAAAGCAAAGAAGGGTTGATTTAACAAATAAATTAATTGTTACAATTGATGGGGAAGACGCAAAAGACTTAGATGATGCAATTAGCCTTGAAAAAGATGGCGAAAATATTGTTCTTGGCGTTCACATTGCAGATGTTGGACACTATGTTAAATATAAGGGTGAAATAGACAAAGAAGCATTTATAAGAGGAACAAGCGTTTACATTCCTGGAAGAGTTTACCCAATGCTTCCGCAAATTCTTTCTAACAATCTTTGTTCATTAAATCCAAATGAAGAAAAACTTGCTTTAAGCGTTGAAATAACATTAAACAAGTTTGCAGAGGTTGTTTCAAGCAGAGTTTTTGAAAGTGTTATTAAAAGCAAGGCAAGGTTAACTTACAATCAAGTTCAAAATGTTTTAAACTCTTCTTTACCAACTAATAAAATTTTAGATTCCAATGATATCAAACAATATTTCAATCAAGAAATTGATAAAGATGTTCAGGCGATGCTTTTTGATATGGAAGAATTAAGCGAAAAGTTATCGGCCAAGCGCAAAGCTGCTGGTGCGCTAGATTTAGATTTGCCAGAAACATATTTCGATATTGTTGATAACAAAATTGTTGATGTTAAACGAAGAGAGAGGGTTATATCATATAAAATAATTGAAAACTTCATGGTTTTGGCAAACCGTGTTATAGCAGAAATTTTTAGTAAACTTGATTTACCTTTTGTTTACAGAATTCACGGCGAACCTTCAAAAACAAGAATTAACGAAGTTGTTTTAGCGTTAGAGAACTTAGGGGTTGATGTTAAGGCGGAAAAGAAAATTTCGCCAATATACATTCAAAAAATTTTAAACAAAACAAAACAAACAGATTTTTCTGATGTTGGAAGCAAGCTTATACTTCGTGCTTTGGAAAAGGCAATTTACAGCGAACAATGTTTGGGCCATTTTGGGCTTGCGTTGCAATATTATTGTCATTTTACTTCTCCAATAAGGAGATATCCAGATTTAACAATTCATAGAATAATTAAGGAAGCTTTGCTTGTTTGCAATGGTGGAATTTTGGAAAGTGATAATTTACCAACTAATTTAATTAGAAATAAATTTAAAAGCAACTATGATTTGGAAGAGTTTGTTATTGATTCCGCTCTTCAATCTAGCGAAAGAGAAAGAAAGGCAGACCAAGCTGAAAGAGATTCGGATGATTTATTTAAAGCAAAATTTATGGAAGATAAAATTGGAAGCGTTTATGAAGGAAAAATTTCTGGCGTTTCAAGTTTTGGAATTTTTGTTGAACTAGAAAACACGGTTGAAGGTATTGTTAAAATTGAAAATTTACCAGCAGATGATTATATATATGATGAGAAAAAGTTTATATTAAAAGGTAAA
>CALWRL010000023.1 GCA_944383945.1 uncultured Clostridia bacterium | reverse complement strand
TAAAGAATAAGTATTTGATCGGTATCAGGTGTTGCAATTACAATGTAAAGTCAAGCTAAAAATTTAAAAATTTCTTATAATAAAGTTTTTGGATATTTTATAGAAGTTAACAAAAGCCAAATTTCAAGCGTTCCATACAGATATATAAGAAAACAAACAGTTGCAAACAACGAAAGATATATAACAGAAGAATTAAAAGAAATTGAAGAAAAAGTTGAATCTTCAAAAGAAAATGCCTTGAAATTGGAACTTGAAATATTTTCTAAAGTTAGAGATTATTTGTTTGAAAATATAAAAAGAATACAAAAAGTTAGCAAAACAATAGCAGAGTTAGACTGTTTATTAAGTGGGGCAATAACTGCTGTTAAGAACAATTATTGCAAACCAAAAATATCTAAAAGAATAAATCATATAAAAATTCAAGCGGGAAGACATCCCGTTGTTGAAGCAATGAACAAAAACGAACCTTTTGTTCCTAACGATACTTATTTAAATAAGGACACGGATAAAACAATTATAATAACAGGGCCGAACATGGCAGGAAAAAGCACATATATGCGCCAAGTTGCTTTAATTGTTTTAATGGCTCATGTTGGGTTGTATGTTCCAGCAACCAGTGCAGAAATTTCAATAACAGACAAAATTTTTACAAGAATAGGAGCAAGCGATGATGTTGCGTTCGGGCAAAGTACATTCATGGTTGAAATGCTTGAAGTTGCAAACATTTTAAATAATGCAACAAGCAAAAGTTTGGCACTTTTAGATGAAATTGGCCGAGGAACATCAACATTCGATGGTTTGAGTATTGCTTGGGCTGTTATGGAATATATAAGCGAAAAAATGAACATGAAAACGCTTTTTTCAACTCACTATCATGAATTAACAGAATTAGAAGGTGTTCTTCCAGGCGTTAAAAATTACAGAATAACTGTTAAGGAATTTAACGATGAAATAATCTTTTTAAGAAAAATTGTTAGAGGCGGGGCAAACAAAAGCTTTGGTGTTGCAGTTGCCAAACTTGCTAATTTACCTAGCGAGGTGATTGCAAGAGCAAAAGAAATTAGCAATAATTTGGAAAATGCAGAAATTAATAAAACAATTGCAGAAAGCAATTTAAGCAAAAATTCATCGTATAACCAAAATCAAGTTTCAAATGCAAATGTTATTGGCATCTTAAAAGATTTGGACATAAACAAAATAACACCGCTTAGCGCTTTTGAAATTTTAGCCGATTTAATTGAAAAAATAAAATAGGAGGGAAAATGGCAATAAATCTTCTTCCAAGTGAAATATATAATAAAATTAGTGCAGGTGAAGTTGTTGAAAAACCTGCAAGTGTTGTTAAGGAATTGGTTGAAAACAGCATAGATGGCGGAGCAAACAAAATTTCCGTTGAAATTTTTGATGGCGGAATTAAAAAAATAATTGTGTCCGACAATGGTTGTGGTATATCCCCAGAAGATGTTGAAAAAGCATTTCTTCCTCATGCAACAAGTAAAATTGCTAAAGAGGACGATTTGTATTCAATTTCATCATTAGGATTCAGAGGTGAGGCTTTGGCAAGCATTGCTGCGGTTAGCAAGGTTGAAATGCTAACAAAAACCGATGACAACGAATTTGGAACATCGTTAAAAATAGAGGGTGGGATTTTAGGCGAAAAGCATGAAATAGGATATGAAACAGGAACAAGAATTATAGTTAAAGATTTGTTTTTTAACACTCCTGCAAGATTAAAATTTTTAAGAAAACCAAAAACAGAAGAAAACGAAATAACAAATTTGATTGCAAAAATAATAATGGCAAACCCACAAATATCTTTTAGATATTGTGTTGATGATAAAATAATTTACAACACTTTTGGAAATGGGTTAGCAGAAGCGATGTATATTATTTACGGAAAAGAAACTTATAACAATTTGCTAGAAGTTAATTATGAAAGAGATGGCGTAAATGTTTTTGGATATATTGCACGCCCAACATTTTCTAAACCAAACAGAACGTATCAAACTTTGTTTGTTAATGGAAGGGTTGTAACAAATTATATGGTGTCTTCCGCTGTTCAAGATGCGGTTGATGCTTATATAATGAAAGGTAAATTTCCGCTTTTTGCGTTGAACATAACGCTTCCATTTGATAGCGTTGATGTCAATGTTCATCCTTCAAAGCAGGAAGTTAAATTTGAACAACCAAATAAAATTTATTCAATAGTTAATAGTGCAATTTATAAAGCTGTTTCTAATGCAAACTATGTTCAAGAAACTCAACTAGAAAATGTTAGTTTTAACGAATTAGAAAAAAAAGAAATTTCAAAAGAAATAGACGAAGAAAATAAAAATTATTATTTTAATTTAATTAAAAATTCGAAAGAAAATAGTAATATAAATCACGATATAGATTTAAAAAGTTCGGATAATTTAATTTCAAAAATAATTTCAGAAAATTATTTATATAATTTTAATAAAAATCAAGAAAATTCTTCTAAAATAACAGAAAATTATGAAAAACATCAAGAAAATAATAAAAATAAATTTAAAGATTTTAAATTTGAAGAAATTGAAATAAAATCAGAAAATAATTTAAAAAATGAAATAATAAATGAAAATAAACATCAAATTCAAAACAAATTAGAAGAAGTTTTTGATAATTATAAAATAATTGGAGTTTTATTTGAAACTTATATTTTAATTGAAAAGGATAACAGTTTTTTTGTTATAGACCAACATGCAGCTCATGAAAGACAATTATACGATAAACTTCAAGCGCAAATTGATGAAAACAAAATTCCATCACAGCAACTGTTAATTCCTTTTATACTATCAACAAATTTAAAGGAAACTCAATTTTTAGAGGATAACTTAAAAACTTTAATTGAATTTGGTATAGACATATCGCAGTTTGGCGAAAATTCTTTTAAAGTTTCTTCTGTTCCAACAATTTTAGAGCAAATTAATTTAAAAGATTTTTTTGATGAAATTTTAAAAGATGTTTCAAGCTATTTGAAAAAGCCAGTTGCTTTTATAAAAGATAAGATTGCAAGAACGGCGTGCAGGGCTGCCGTTAAGGCTGGAAACAAGCTTTCGGAAGGCGAAATAACAATTTTAATAAACAACTTTAAGGAAAACAAGAATGTTTTGTTATGCCCACATGGCAGACCGATTGTTGTTGAATTTAAAAAATCTGAAATTGAAAAATGGTTTAAAAGAATAGTTTAGGGGTTAAATGAACAATACAGTTATAATTATATTTGGGCCAACGGGAGTTGGAAAAAGCAAAACGGCAATTGAACTTGCAAAAAAACTTGACGGCGAAATAATTTCGTGTGATAGTATGCAAGTTTTTTCGCAGTTAAATGTTGGAACAGCAAAAGTAACAGATGAAGAAAAACAGGGAATTGTTCATCATCTTTTAGATGTTGTTTCTCCTAGCGAAGAATTTAGCGTTGGGCAATATGTTCAATTAGCAAGAGAAAAAATTAAAGATATTTTACAAAGAGGAAAGCAACCAATTGTTGTTGGCGGAACAGGTTTATACATTAAAGCGCTTATAAACAATTATGATTTTGGCAATGCACAAAAAGACGAAAATATTAGAGAAAAATATAAAAAAATATTAGAAGAAAAAGGCAATGAATATTTATATAACATTTTATTAAAAAAAGATGAAAATATTGCTAAAAAAATACATTTTAATGATACGAAAAAAGATATTAGAGCGTTAGAAATAATTGAAAATAACAATAAAATTTTAGAAAAAAATGATTTTAATGAAAAAATAAATTATAATTATTTGTTGTTTGGGCTTTTTTTGCCAAGAGAAGAAATGTATGAAAAAATTAATCAGCGAACCATTGCAATGTTTAAAAATGGGCTTGTTGAAGAAGTTAAAAATTTGATCAAAAGCGGAATTAGTGAAAAGGCTCAAAGCATGCAGGGCATAGGCTACAAAGAAGTTGTTTTAGGGTTAAAAGAAAATTTTTCGGAAGAAGAGATGATAAAACTAATTCAACAGAAAACGAGAAATTATGCAAAACGACAATTAACTTTTATGAGGGGCATGGAGAACTTAATTTGGGTTGATGCAAAAAATTCGGTTAAAGAAATTTTAGAGGTGATTAATGGAAACAGAAATTAAAAGTTTTGAAAAAAAATTAGAGAGCATTTATTCTTATTTAGATGATGTTGCACTTTATAACCAAGAAAAAGTTTTAAAGGCTTTTCAAAATAATAAGGTTAGTTCAAATCATTTTTACGGAACAACAGGATACGGCTATGATGATTTGGGAAGGGACACCCTTGCAAAAGTTTTTGCAGATTCTTTTGGGGCTGAACAAGCAATTGTTTCGCCTCAAATAACATGTGGGTCGCACGCTTTATGCATTGCATTGTTTGGGCTTTTAAGGCCTAACGATGTTATGCTTTCTGTTACAGGAAAACCTTACGATACATTAGATGAAACAATTTTTGGAACAGATGAAGATAATGGTTCTTTGAAAGATTTTAATATTAAATATGAGCAAGTTGATTTTAAAGATGGGAAGTTAAATTTCGAAGAGATGGAAAAATCAATAGAAAAACTTCAGCCTAAAATTGTTTATGTTCAAAGGTCGAGAGGATATTCATCTAGAAATGCATTGTCCATAAACGACATCAAAACAGTTGTAGAATTAACGAAGCAAAAAAGCCCTAAAAGTTATGTTGTTGTTGACAACTGCTATGGCGAATTTGTTGAAAAATTAGAGCCAACAGATGTTGGCGCGGGTGTTATTATTGGTTCATTAATTAAAAATCCCGGTGGAGGAATTGCATCAACAGGAGCTTACATTGCTGGCAAAAAAGAATGTGTTAAAAAAATTTCTTCCAGATTAACTTCGCCATCTTTGCAACTAGAAGTTGGTTCGTATGAAAGAGGTTATAGAGAATTTTATCAAGGTTTGTTTTTAGCGCCACACATTGTTAAAGAGGCAATTAAAGGTGTATATTTAATAGGAGAAGTTTTGGCATCTAAAGGTGCAAAAATTATTCCATCTTCTTTGGAAATTCCTGGAGATATAATTAAATCTATTGAGTTTAACAATGAAGAAAAAATGGTTAAGTTTGTTCAACAAATTCAAAAATTTTCACCTGTTGATAGTTATGTTGTTCCAATGCCATGGGATATGCCAGGGTATAATGACCCTATCATTATGGCGGCTGGAACATTTGTTTCTGGCGCTTCAATAGAACTTTCTTGTGATGGTCCTGTTAAAGAACCATATATCGCATATTTGCAAGGAGGTTTAACATACGAGCAATCAAAATTAATAGCAATTGAACTTCTTAATGAATAAAATGATATAGATGTTTAAAAAATTGATAAAAATTGTTGACAGTTATCAAAAAATAGTGTAATATAACACTTGCCTATATGTTTCGGGGTGTAGCGCAGTTGGTAGCGCACGTGGTTTGGGACCATGGGGCCGGGAGTTCGAGTCTCTTCACCCCGACCAAACATAATTGGCACCGCAATTATGCGTGGACCTTTAGCTCAGTTGGTTAGAGCAACCGGCTCATAACCGGTCGGTCCTAGGTTCGAGTCCTAGAAGGTCCACCATTGCGGCTCGGTAGTTCAGTTGGTTAGAACGCCAGCCTGTCACGCTGGAGGTCGTGGGTTCGAGCCCCATCCGAGTCGCCATTAATGCCTCGATAGCTCAGTCGGTAGAGCAAGGGACTGAAAATCCCTGTGTCGGTGGTTCGATTCCGCCTCGAGGCACCAAGCCGAGTGGCGAGAGAACAACCAAATCTCCTGCAAGGGAGGGTTCGATTCCGCCTCGAGGCACCAAGCCGAGTGGTAAAAATGTAGGATAGTTTTTACTTGAGGCACTAGGTTGGGTTGTAGAGTGGTCAAATACATCAGACTGTAAATCTGACGCCTCCGGCTTCGATGGTTCGAATCCATCCCCAACTACCATTTGCTGGTGTGGCTCAATGGCAGAGCAGCTGATTTGTAATCAGCAGGTTGTTGGTTCGACTCCAATCACCAGCTCCATAAAAAAGGTTGCATATTGCAACCTTTTTTTGTTTACAATTGTATGTAATTAAAATATTTGACCAAAATTAATAAAAGTGGTAATCTATACATGAGGGAGGGGCAAGATGAAAATTAAAGACATGGCAGATGTTAGACGCGAACTTGCAAAAATTAAAAGAATTGATTTAATTAAAGATAATGATAAAGCTAAAGAAATTGAATTTTTCAAACAAATTTCCGAAGTTTTTTTAGAAACAGGTAAAATGAATTTATCTAAAAAGGCGTGCTTGGAATTATCTCTATTGCTTAGAGCAAAGGGAATTGTTACAATGCGTTCATATTACAAAGCGAAAGGAATTAAGCCAAGCAAATTTTTTGATAACATTTTTGAAGCAAAAACAACAGAATTTCCAATGATGATTTATTCAACAATTGCGTATGGAACAGAAATTGAAAGCAAAAATACTTTGGAATTTTTTAAAGGCAAAGAAAATTTAGTTACTAAATGGATTTCTGCAAATAAAAGCAAAGATTACGCGGCAAATTTATAAAATTAGTTTTTCGATATAATAACACCTTTTTCGACAAAGGGTGTTATTTTTTTATATTTTTTAACTGTTAAAATTGATAAAGGAGGAAGAAATGCAAATTAGAAATCGAATATATAATAACACTCTTTACATCGTTTTAAGCGGAGAATTAGATGAACATTCTGCTCAAACAGTTAGAGTTTCTCTTGATGAACTTTTTGATGGCGAAGGATTTAATCAAGTTATAATTGATTTATCTGAACTTGATTTTATGGATTCAACCGGAATTGGCGTTTTGCTTGGAAGATATAAAAAATTAAAGAGCAAAAACACACCAATTTTTATTTGCAATCCATCTTCACATGCGGAAAAAATTTTTAAAATGACAGGGCTTTATGAAATTATGCCTAAAATTTCTTAAAGGAGAAAACATGAATATAATTAATGAAATGACTTTAAAATTTAAAGCGGTTTCGGAAAACGAAGCTTTTGCAAGAAGTTGTGTTGCAGCTTTTTGCGTTCAATTAAATCCAACATTAGATGAAATAACAGACATAAAAACTGCTGTTAGCGAAGCGGTTACAAATTGTGTTGTTCATGCTTATCCTAAAAATGAAGGAGAAGTTATATTAAATGTTAAATTAACTAATGACACTGCAATTATCTCTGTTTCAGATAACGGAATTGGAATTAGTAATTTTGAAAAAGCAAGGCAACCTTTTTTTACAACAAAGCCAAACGAAGAAAGAAGTGGAATGGGCTTTACTGTTATGGAAAGTTTTATGGATAAAGTTTATCTCCTTAAAAACAAGGAGAAGGGTGTTACGGTACTTATGGAAAAGAAATTTGGCGAGGCGGAAAGAAAGATTATAGGTGGGTAATGCTTAGCCACGACGAAACAATTGAATTAATAAAAAAAGCCCAAAGCGGAGATGAGCAAGCTAAACAAACTCTTGTAAACGAAAATTCTCCGCTTATAAAAAGCATAATAAAAAGATTTATCGGAAAGGGAATAGAGTATGACGATTTATTTCAACTTGGTTCTCTTGGATTTGTTAAGGCTATAAATAATTTTCAAATCGATTATAATGTAAAGTTTTCAACTTATGTTGTTCCTATGATTATTGGTGAAATAAAAAGGTTTATGAGAGATGATGGAGCAATAAAAGTTTCAAGAACTATTAAAAGTTTTAATTTGCAAATTAATAAATTTATTGAACAATATTTTAAAGAAAACGGAGAAAAACCACCAATCGACCTAATTGCAAAAAAGTTTAAAACATCTTCTCAAGAAATTGTTTTTGCAATGGATTCTGCAAAAATGCCAATTTCTTTATACACGCCATTTGAAGGCGATGATGATAAAAGCTTGCTAGTTGTTGATAGATTTAATAATAGCAATCAAACAGAAGAAATGTTTGATAACATTTTTTTAAGAGATACTTTAAAGGGTCTTAATTCAAGAGATAAAAAAATTATTTTGCTTAGATATTTTAGAGATAAAACTCAAAGCGAAATAGCAAAAGAACTTGGCATATCACAAGTACAAGTTTCAAGATTAGAAACTAAAATTATTGAAAGAATTAGAGATAGAATAGCTAAATAATTATTCTTTATTATTCTCGTCTTGATTTACTAAGTCAATTTCATCTAGAGATATTTGTTGATATGGAAGTGTTGACGTTAATTTTTCGGAAGAGAGTGCGAAAACAATATCTGAAATATTGTTAGAAATCATGTTTAAATAACTGGCTGTTTCAATATACATTGAATTTTTTTGAACGCTTAATTTGCTTTTTGCTATATTTTCTATGATTTGTGTTTTTGAATTTAGTTTTATTTCGGAATTTAATTTAGACAAATTAATAATTTTTTCATAGGAAGAAGTGTCTTCTAGCAAGAAGTTGCAGTCTAAATCTTGAATGTATAGTTGGCATATGTCTAACATTTCTTGTGTGTTTGAAATTACTTTGCCTAAATATTTATTTAATTTAGCAGAAAATGTTATCTTTTTTTCTGTGTTTAAATTATCCATAATTTTTTTGCAGTTATGGGTAATTCTTTCAATGTGTTTGCTAACAATTAATATCTTGTTTATATCTTTAGAAATTTCCAAACTTTCTGATTGTATGTCTGCAACGCAAGCGTTAAATTTGTTTAAATAATAGTTAAAATTTTGTTGTTTTTTATATAATTTTTTTAAATTTTCGTTTGTTTCTGCAAAAATTAGTTCAGAAGTTTCTTTATAAATATTTCTCGCTTCGTTATAAAAGATAAACAATTTTTTTGAAGCTTTAACGATTGAAATAGAAGGTGTTTCATCGGAAAATTCATAAACATCAAGAGGGTTTTTGTTTTTTCTTTTTCTTGGTTTTATGATTTTGCAAAGCAAAATTGTTATGTATTTAACAAAAGGAATTAATAATCCAGCAATTAAAATCATTGATATTAAATAAGCTGTTATCAATCTAAATGATGGCTGTTTAATCCAGCCAAAGCAAGCATTAAACCAATTTGTTAAAGACAGTAAACCAAAAACGAAGCACACGATAATAGAAAATAAAACATGGAATATTGCTGCGCGTTTGCCGTTTAAATTTGTTGAAAAGCTGGTTATAAATGCTGTTGTTATGGAGCTTCCTAAATGTGCGCCAAAAATTATGTATATTGCGTTTGAAACATCAATAACTCCAACAATGCTAGATGTTCCTATTAATGAAAGAACAAGGGCAGTTGTTCCCAGTGAGCTTTGCAATAAAATTGTGAATGCCGCACCTAAAAGAATTAAAACAATAGGATTTGTTATTTGAGAAAAGAAAGAAATGAAA
>CALWRL010000022.1 GCA_944383945.1 uncultured Clostridia bacterium | reverse complement strand
ATAGCAAAAACTTGATTGTTTTTTCAATGTTTTTATAAATTATTCTTCCCTCTTCAACTGCAACAATTATTGTTGCAAAATTATCATCGGAAACAATAATATCCGCCGCCTCTTTTGAGATGTCTGTTCCCGTTATACCCATTCCAATTCCAATATCAGCAGATTTAATGCAAGGAGCATCATTAACCCCATCTCCCGTCATTGCAACAACTTTTCCAAGTTTTTTATATGTTTCAACAATTCTAACTTTGTTTTCTGGAGACACCCTAGCATAAACTTTTATATTGCTTATTATTTTTAAAAATTGTTTTTCCGACAATCTGTCAAGCTCAACCCCAAGCATAACCTCACTTTCAGATTGAGCAATTCCAAGTTGTCTTGCAATTTCAAACGCAGTGTCTTTATGGTCTCCCGTAATCATAATTGGTTTCATTTTGGCTTTATAGCATGCTTTAACAGCTTCAAATGCTTCTTTTCTTGGTGGGTCAATCATTCCAGCAAGTCCAACAAATGTTAAATCTTTTTCTTCGGCAGTTTCCCCAAACGCAAAGCCCAAAACTCTAAGAGCTTTTTTCCCAAAACTTTCACCTATTTGAACTATCTTTTTCTTTCGTTGAGCCGTTAAGTTGACTTTTTTATTATTTACTAGAACATATTTACATTTATTTAAAACCTCATCTAATCCACCTTTCGTAAAAATAATTTTTTCGTTTTCTTTTTTAAAGATTGAA
The DNA here is from genome assembly GCA_944383945.1 of uncultured Clostridia bacterium. Classification (GTDB taxonomy): domain Bacteria; phylum Bacillota; class Clostridia; order Christensenellales; family UBA1242; genus UMGS687. Next base: position 8,908 of record CALWRL010000022.1, on the reverse strand, counting down.
GACATTAATTTTCTGTTAGAATCAAAAGGAATTTCATCTATTAAGTTATATTCTTGTAACAACCTGTTTTTATTAAACCCGTTTTCTTGCGCGAATCTACATAATGCAACTTCCGTTGGGTCTCCAACGATAACATCTTCTTGAACAGCACAACTGTTACATAAGGCCATTGTTTTAAAAGAGTATTCAAGCTCTTTAGTTAACTTAATGTTGTTCTTTTGATAAATTTTGTTGTTGTCATACACGCTTTCAACCGTCATTTTATTTTCTGTTAATGTTCCCGTTTTGTCCGAGCAAATAACTTCGCAACATCCAAGAGTTTCAACAGAATTTAAGTTTTTAACTATTGCCCCTTTTTTAGCCAACTTTGAAACACCAATTGCCATTATGATTGTAACAACAGCGGGCAAACTTTCTGGGATTGCAGCAACAGCAACCGCAACCGCCGTCATAAACGCTCCAATAAAATCAGAACCTGGTTTAACCGCTTCAATAATAAACATAACAACGGCAATTATTGAAACAATTATTGTTAAGAAAACTCCAAGTTTTTTTAAATTTTTTTGAATAGGCGTTTCTTGTTGGTTTGTTTTGCTATGAAGCAAAACTGCAATTTTTCCAATTTCAGTTTCCATTCCTGTTTTAACAACAACACCAATTCCTCTTCCATTTGTTACATGACTACCCTTAAAAGCCATGTTTTTTCGGTCTGCTAGCGAAGTTGTTTCTGGCAAAACATTAACATTTTTTTCAACAGAATTGCTTTCTCCGGTTAATGAAGATTCATCACATCTTAAATGTATACTTTCAAAAATTCTTAAATCTGCCGGAACAATATCTCCCGCCTCCAATAAAACAACATCTCCAACAACCAAAAACTTGCTGTTAATCTTTTCAACCTTTCCATTTCTTAAAACTTTTGCCTCGCTGGCAGAAAGTTTTTTTAGATTTTGAATTGATTTTTCTGCTTTAAGTTCCTGAATAAATCCAATTGTTCCATTCAATAAAACAATAAAGAAAATAATCCCAGCATCAATTGCTTCTGATGACGATTTGTTTACGATTGCAAAAACAACAGAAACAATGCCAGCAATTAGCAAAACAATAATCATGATATTTAAAAATTGTTTTAAAAACATAAAAAGATAATTGTTCTTTTTCCCTTCAGAAATAACATTTTCTCCAAATTTATCAAGCCTTTTTTTTGCCTCTTCTTCAGAAATACCATTGGGACTTGATTCAACTTGTTTAAAACATTCATTTAATTCAGTTGCATAATAATTATTCATACTTTTATATTATCCAATATATAAAAAATAACAAAGTAAAATATAAACTTTTACTTTGTTAAGCTTTGTCGCTATCCGTTGTTGCAAGCGTTAAAACATAAACTTCCTTTGCCTTGTGTTTTAACAATGTTTTCGCACAATGGTCGGTTGTTGAACCTGTTGTTAAAACATCATCAATTAAAAGAATAACTTTTCCTTTAATTTCATCTTCATTTAAAACATCACAAGCCCCTTCTAAATTTTCTTGTCTTTCTATGTAGGATAATTTTGTTTGAGTTTTCGTTTCCTTAACTCTAATTAAATTATCGCAAAGAACAGGAATATCAATTCTTTTAGAAAGTTCTTCTGCCAAAAGTTTAGATTGATTATATCCTCTTTCTTTCAATTTTGTAGGATGCAGTGGAACAGGAATTATAAAATCAACAGGCAAAATTTCTTTTTTAATTTCATTGTATTTTTCTTCTAAAAACACCGAAAAGTATTTTGCTAAATATTTTTTATTTTCATACTTAAATTGTTTTATTGATCTTGCGACTTTATCTTTATAAATTAAAGGTGCTCTTGCAATTTTAAAATGTCTTTTATTATTTTTACAATTTAAACAATAGTGAGCATTAGAATGAACAGGTGTTCCACACTTTAAACAAAAATTATTATTTCTTGGCAAATTCTTTTCGCAATCTTCACACAAAACAAACTTACTTTGTTTAACTTCTTCTCCGCACATAAAGCAAGTTATGTTTGACGGGAAAAGAGTTTCAATAACATTATTAAAAAACATCTTTAGTTCGTCGTTCATTTTAATCTCCAAAAAGTTTTTTCATTTTATTGTTTTCTTCAATTAAAAAATCGCACAAAAGGGTGTAACGCTTTGCTGTGTGAGAGTTTTTAATCATTCTAGCAAGCACTTGTTTATCTCCAACCAACACAACCATTTTTTTTGCTCTTGTAACAGCAGTGTAAATTAAATTTCTTGTTAAAAATAAACTTGGCCCCGCAACAATTGGAATAATAATAAAATCGAATTCGCTTCCCTGACTTTTATGAATTGTTATTGCATAGGCAAGCGAAATTTGATTTAACTCGCTTCTTGGATATAAAACAATTTTTTTATCATCAAAAACAACTTCAACTTCTCCGGTTTGTTTGTCTATTTTAGAAATCGTTCCAATATCGCCATTAAAAACGCCTTTCCCAAATTCATCTAAATACTCATTTTCATTTGGCTTTTTCCACTCTAAATTGTAATTGTTAGAAGTTTGCATAACTTTATCGCCCTCTCTTAATAGATAAGAGCCAATAGCAATTTCAGATTTTAAATTAGAAGATGGATTAATTTTTGATTGAAGTTGATTGTTTAAATTTTCAATTCCACAAACGCCAGCTTTTAAAGGAGCAAGAATTTGAATTTTGTTTGGAATTGTTTTAGCAAACTTTGGAATTCTGTTTATTGCCATGTCTATAACTGTTTCAAAAGTTTGTTGTGGATTTTCTTTTTGCTCGAAAAAAAAGTCGTTGCTTTTATTATCAATAATAGGCATTTCGCCATTATTTATCAAGTGAGCGTTTGAAACAATTAAACTTTTATCTTGTTGCCTATAAATTTTTGTTAAATTTGCAACAGGTATTATTTGGCTGTTTAAAATATCTGCCAAAACATTTCCCGCCCCAACGCTAGGCAACTGGTCTTTATCTCCAACCAAAATCAACTTGCAACCTTTTGGTATTGCTTTTAAAAGATTGTAAATTAAGTTAATGTCAACCATGGAAACTTCATCAACAACAACAGCATCACATTGCAAAGGATTGTTTTCATTGTAAACAAAAACTCCCCTATCTTGTTTAAAGTTAATTTCCAAAGCTCTATGAATTGTTTTCGCATCTAACCCTGTTGTTTCGGAAAGCCTTTTTGCCGCTCTTCCTGTTGGTGCAAGTAGCAATGTTTTTTTGTTTAACATCTTTAATATGTCTAAAACACAAGAAATAATTGTTGTTTTTCCTGTTCCCGGCCCGCCTGTTATAACGCAAACGCCAGAATTTATTGCAAGGGAAATTGCATTTTTTTGGTCCTCATGAAGCAATATATTTTTTTTGTTTTGATATTGAGAAATTTCGCTTTCTAGGTTTATGTTTAGTTGAATTGCAGAATTTTGTAATAATGCAAGTTTTGCCGCAACGGAATGTTCAATAAAATAAAATTTAGTTAAAATTATTATTTCTTTATTTTCCTTCCAAATAACTTTTATTAGATTTTCTTTTTGCAAAATTTCATAAACTTTTGTTGACAAATCTAATGTTTCTTCCTTTTCCAACCCTAAAAGCTCGCTAAGCATATTGTCTATTTTTGCCCTAAATTGATATGTGTGGCCTCCCTTTTCCGAAGCCTCCGACAACAAATGCAAAATTCCAGCCCTAACACGAAACAAACTATTTTTTTCAATTCCCATGTTCATTGCAATTTTATCTGCACTTGCAAAACCAATTCCGCTTATGTCCTCAACCAAGCGATAAGGGTTTTGTTTAACTAGTTCAACAGTTAAATCTTTGTAATGCTCATAAATTTTTATCGCTAAATTGGAAGAAATATTATATGTTTGAAGAAAAATCATTGCGTTTTGCATTTCTTTAACATCTAAAAACGAGCTTGTTATAACTTCAATTTTCTTTTTAGAAATTCCTTTAACCGAAAGCAATTTTGACGGATTAAATTCAATAACTTCTAGCGTGTCTTTGCCAAAAGCATCAACAATTGCTTTTGCGGTAACAGGCCCAACCCCTTTAATTAATCCACTAGACAAATATCTTATAATACCCTTTTCAGTTTTTGGCGCTACATTTTCATAACTTTTAACTTCAAATTGTTCGCCATATTTCGATTCGCCAAAACTTCCATACAACTTTAAAACTTGCCCAATGTTAATGTTTAAAAATTTTCCAACAACTGTAACTTCATCTTCTTCGCATGAAACAACCGCAACAGTGTAACCGTTTTCTTCGTTCCTAAAAACAATTCTTTCAACAATTCCTTCAATGTCAATCATCAAATTAATTTTACATCTTTTTTCTCTCATAACAAAACATTTCATTTAACTTGTTAACTTAAAATATTTTTCGCGATTTTTCGTTTTTTTTTGAGATTTTTTTTAAATACATTGGTGATATAACAAAGCCATGGAAAATCATAACGATGTAATTTTTGAAAAAAACGCAGTTTTAAAATTTGTTAAAGAAATCAAAAATTATGGAAATGTTTTTATAATAACATCTCCAACACCCAAAAAACAATATTCTCAAATGCTTTCTAATTTGCTAAACGAAAACAAAATAACTTTTTGGTTTCATTGTCTTTCGTCAACAAAATGTTGCAGTGACAACATATTAAAAACCTGTTCTAAAGTTAAAGGTGCAAATGTTATTGTTGCCCTTGGTGCAGGAACTGTTTGCGATGTTGCAAAAATTGTTGGAGAAAAATTAAACCTTCCGGTTATTGTTCTTCCAACAACAATAACCCATTTTGGAATTTTTAATAATGTTGCAATTTTAAATGATGGAATACCAAAATATGTTGAAACAAAATATCCTTCAAAGGTTTTTTTAGATGAAGCAATAATTCATAAAAGCCCAAATAGTTTTATTAATTCTTCTCTTTGTTTTTCAATTTCTCTTTTAGAAAAATCTTTTTCTTTAAAAACAAAAGAAATTTTACTTGGTGAAAATATTGTTCCAACTTTTGAGTTAGATGGAAAAATTAAAAAAATAGAGGAACTAACAGGCTGGCTATCACTATCCAAAGAATTTGCAATTTTAAATTTAATGGACTACATTTTTGACATTTCTCAAATTTTAAAAAATGATTATAAATCTAACGCTATTATTTTAGCATCAAAATTAAACTGCTCCACTTTAAAACATAATTTTGGAGAAAAGTGTTTGCTTTGTAGCCGTGTTTTATTTGTAAGTTATTTAAAATATTTTAATCAAAAAATGGTAATTCCAAAGAACATACCTAATTACGAAAAAATTAAAAACATAATTTCTAAAATTCCAATAAACCAAAATTTTTCAACTTTTAGCAACGTTGAAGAAAAGTTTAACGAATTTATCAACCAAACAAATTGCCTATTAAATCAAAATTTAAGATTAAAAATTCAAGCAAATAGAACGAAAATTTTTGAAAATGCATTAAATTTTTGCAACATAACATCAAAATTCACAAATAAATTAAAAGCAATCAATTCTGATGAAAACAAAATTAGAATGATTGACGAACAAGAATTGTTTTCTTCTTTACAAATTCTACCTCTTTTAGAAAATCAATTTTTGCCAAGCTTGTTGTCTAGATATGGCTACTTAAATGTTGGCTAAGTTTTAAATAAAAATATTTGGTAATAATTATCCCATGGTTTTTAAAATAAGACTTGGGATTTTTATTTTTGTTTGTGTTTTAATTTTTGGTGTTATGCTATATAGCAAGGAAAGCCAAATTATAAAAACATTAAATATTCCTTCTTTTGATATTGAAACAATTGAAAATCAAAAAACAGAAGATGGAATTGTTTTTAAAACAACCCTTTCTCCAAAAGAAATAATTAGCAAAACAAACGCTAAAATTTGTGATAAACAAAATTTAGAAAATGAAGGTTTAGAAATTTATTATTGCTTTGTTGAAAACATTAACAATTTTGTTGTTAGTGAAGGAAAAAAAATTAATCTACAAATTTCTTTCGACGGAAAAATCTCAACCGTTGGATTTCCTTTAATTTTAAGCGGTTATTAAATTTAATGTATAAACAAATAAATTGTGTCAATAATTCATGCGTGGAGGAAAAACATGGAAAACAACATTAAATTTAACAAAAGAGGAGAAAAATTTTTATCGTTCATGAAAAAATATGGCTATTACATTTTTGCAGGCTTAATAATTGTTGCGATAACACTAACAGTTGTTTTGACAACAACAAGCAAAGGTTCAGATTTAAACATTGACACCACCCCCCCAACAGAAGAAGTTGATGCTTATGCTTTAAAATTTGATTTGCCACTTGCCGACTGCTCTATTTTAAAAGTATATTCATCAGACAAATTAATTTTTAACGATACATTGGGTTGGTTTGAAACTCACCATGGTTTAGATCTTGTTAGCGCAAAATCAAGTGATGTTTTAGCAGCAGCGGAAGGTAAAGTAACAGAAATTTACACTAGCGATTTGGAAGGAACTGTTGTAGTTATTGAGCACAACGAAGTTTACACATCTAAATATGCATCATTAAATTCTGATGTTGCAGTTAAGGTTGGCGACACTGTTAAAAGAGGTCAAAAAATTGGAACAACATCAGCAAGTGCTAAAAACGAAGTTAATTCTGGCGCACACCTTCACTTTGAACTTTTCATGGACGAAAATGAAGTTAATCCAGCAGATTATTTAAACATTGAAGAAAAATAATTTGAACAAACAATAAAAGGCTAATTGATAGCCTTTTTTTGTTTTCTTTTTTTTGTTTTTGTTATAAAATTAATGTATGGAAAATAAAGTTGAAAGCGCAAAAAAACTTTTTTTAAATTCAACAACACCAATTGAAAAACAAATTTGTTTTGATGCATTAAAATCAATTCAAACAATTCATCTAGACGAAGAATGTATTATTTCATGCTATCTATATTATCCATATATTAAAACTGCTATTTATGTTCCGCCAACAGAAGCAGAACAAAAAACCTTTGACGAAACAAAAAGAAAGCAGGAAGAAATTAGAAAAAATGAAATAGAAGAACAAAGAAAAATATTTAAAGAATCAATTTCGAATGAATATGGCGAATCTGTTCTTGTTTTTCTCCATGGCTTAAAAAAATTGCTTGAAATAGACTATAAAACCGAAGAGGAAGAAGCAGAAAACATTAGGAAGATGTTTTTTGCACTTACAAAAGATGTTCGAATAATACTTGTAAAAATATGTTTTGTTTTGGCAGAAATAAAACACTATAACTCTGCTTTTGTAGACGATAATTTCACAACATCTTTTAACCTTTCGAAAGAAAAGGTAAATCCAGATTTAGCCTTAAAAAATTTGCAGTTGCAACCAAATCAAGAAATTTTAAATAAAGCAACAGAAAAAGCAAAACAAACACTAGAATTATTTGCTCCTCTCGCTGCAAGGCTTGGTCTTTCATCAATAAAAAGCGAACTTGAAGATATCGCCTTTGAAATGTTATACCCAGAAAAATATTTACAAATTAAGCGCGAAGTAGACAAAAGATATATAGAAAGAGAAAAAACCGTTGAAGATTTAAAACAGCAAATAAAAAAATTTATGCGCGAACTTGGTTTAAGTGGCGAAATAATGGGCAGAAAAAAACATATTTATAGCATAAGCAAAAAACTTGTTGAAAAAGGTGGCGACATGGATAAAATTTACGACCTTGTTGCCGTTAGAGCAATTTTAACTTCCGTTGCCGATTGCTATGCCCTATTAGGAAAGATAAATGAAAATTTTACTCCGCTTCAAAACAGATTTAAAGATTACATTTCAATTCCAAAATCCAATGGCTATCAATCTCTTCACACAACAATCTTGTTTGAAGGTGTTCCAGTTGAAATACAAATAAGAACAATTTTAATGCATCGCCAAGCAGAGTTTGGTGTTGCTGCTCACTGGATGTATAAAGAAAAGCGTCAAAAACAAGACTCTTTGGACGAGCGTCTCGGCTGGGTTAGAGAAATAATGGAAAATGAAAAAAATATGTCCAGCGAAGATATAATAAATTCTTTAAAAGTTGATATTTACGATGGCGAAATTTTTGTTCAATCTCCAAAAGGAAAAGTTCTCCACATGCCAGAAAATTCAACACCAATAGACTTTGCCTACTTAATTCATTCTCAAATTGGAAATCAGTGTGTTGGTGCAAAAGTTAATGGAAAAATGCAACCAATAACAAAACCTTTGTCAAACGGTGATATTGTTGAAATTATAACAAACCCAAATTCAAAAGGCCCATCAAGAGATTGGCTAAAAGTTGTTAAAACAAATCAAGCAAAAAGCAAAATTCTTTCATTTTTTAGAAAGGAAATGAAGGAAGAAAACATTAAAAATGGAAAAACGATGTTTGAACAAGCAATTAAAAATTTGGGTTACAGTATTTCAAAAGTTACAGAAAAAAAATATATAACTGCTTTACTAGACAAATATAATTTTTCCGAAATAGATGAAATGTTTGCAAGCATTGGTTGCGGAGCATACTCTGCAAAAGTTTTTGCTGGTAAATTAATTCAAGTTTATCAGTTAGACATTAAAAAACAACAAGAAAAATTTCAAATTGAAAGAATTGAAACAAAAACAACCCCAAGCGATAAAAAAATTAATGTTAAAGGGCTTAATAACTTAATGGTAAAATTTGCAAAATGCTGCTGTCCTATCGAAGGTGATGATATAATCGGTTTTATTTCACAAGGCAGAGGAATTATAATTCACAGAAAACAATGCCCTAATGTTTCATTTTTTGATTCTAACAGATTGATTGATGTTGAATGGCAAAACAACAACGATTAACATAAATATATTTACAAACAAACTGCATTTACCCAAACCATCAACTTTGTTTATTAAAATAAAACTTTATAATTT
>CALWRL010000021.1 GCA_944383945.1 uncultured Clostridia bacterium | reverse complement strand
GATAGAAATCCAATTCACATGGAATGTAATAATAAGTTGTTGTTGTTAAATTAGTTGCTTTTTGGAACTTACTTAATGTTTTGTCATCTAATTTGTAGGTTGTATATGTTTCTCCATTTGAAGAAATTTTAAAGAATCTTAAAGTAGACTCATCAATATTTAAAGATGGATTAATTGGTCTTGTTAAAATAAGCGTTAAGTTACTATTTGAAATTATGTTTTGTGTATCATCAGTAATAATTACATCAGATTGAACAATAGAACCTCCATTATCTGTTAACCTGTCGTCTAACGAAGCAACCATAGCCTTAACTGAATATGTTGAAGCAGAATCTGAAATTTTGTTAACAGTGTCAACAAATGTAATGATATGCGCTGTTGCTTGACCGTTAAGTTGAATATCCGATATATTAACTTTTTCTCCAACAGAATTATATGCAGTTTTGCAAGCAATTTTTGGCTGTTCATTGGTTCCAACATTAACAAAATTATCAGGAGTTAAATAGTAATCTTTTCCATCAACGTTAAACTTTAAGTATCTATAAAAATCATAACTGTTGTCACCTTGTGCAAAACCTAAATATATGTAATTAATTGTTAAATAATCATAACTATCAATTTCTAGTGGTGTCTTTATAATATCTTTATAGAACATTGATGGCCCGTTAAATTTAACAATTGCATCAATTGTTGGATTTTCTTCTGTTGATTTCGTTATGCTTACATTACCATTTTCAACTTTTCCTGTGAATTTTGTTAAATCTAACTCAACTTTGCGGTTATCTCCAATATAAACTGAGTATATTGTCATATTTCCTGCAATGTCAACTTCAACAACTTCGTAATAACCTTTAAATATATTACCAGAAATTTTATCTGTTACCTTTGTCCATCCACTGCTTACGGCAAAATATTCACTAAATAAGTTATCACCTCTGGATGATTTATCATAACCAAGCCCTGTTTCCTGATATGCCGCACCGTTATATTTATTGTTAAAAGACCTAAAATAGAAGGTTTTTGTTTCGGTTGGATTGTTTGTTGCCAAAGATGCCGACAATATTTCAAAATAATCGCTATCAACAATGAATGTATAATATTTAAACATTCCTGAAGTTGAAGATTTTGAATATCTTGTGTCATCAGACTCTCTTAAAAGCGAGTCAACAATATTTTCAACTGTTTTATCGTTGTTCTTAAGGTTTGAAATTGAAGAAGTTGGCGCATTTCTATCAATATTTATTGTTCTTGTAACACGATAATTCCCGTTTGGATAATAAATAGTGTGTGCCCTGCCTGTGTCTGTGCTGTAAACTTCAAATGCCATTTCTATTGTGAATTTTGTTGCATTTTCATCAAATTTTGCACTAAAGGAATAATCATTATTATTTTTTTCAACTTTAATAACATAAATTGGATTATTTATGTCTGCTTCCAAAACAATTTCTTTGTTGCCTTGTTCATCGAATGTATAATATTCGCCACTATTTACATCGTGAACTAAAATCTTCTCATTTAACAATCTGTTTGGAACTGTAACAGATTTTGCCCCAATATAATATTTGAATGATATTCTAGAAACATCAATAGGAGTTATAAAAGAATTTTTAAAATCTTGCCAATGGAAAACAATTTCATTTGTGTTTGTAAAATAAACAACATTTCCATCAATTTCAACACCTTCAATTTCTCTATCTTCAACATTGTCAAGTTCTGGATATTTTGCAGTCATATCATAAATTGGGCCATCACCAACAACATTTATAACAACATTAAATTGTTGATTAAATTGATTTGTTAAAATATCATTAACACAACCAATTTTTAAAACATAATTACCTGTTGCATATGTTGCATCTCCACTAATAGGATTGTTTTTTATAAAATATGATTTATCTTTAATTTCTGTTGGTTGTTCTCCAATTCCAAGTTCTCCATAAGAGTAACCAGACAACATGAAATATCCATTTTCTGAACTATATGAGTAATAATAATAAACATTTTCTCCATTTTCATTTTTTAATGGCGACATTAATGTAACAGTTAATTCAAAAGGAGAATATGTTGAATTTGGTGAAAACTCGTTGATATCAATATTATTGAAAACAATTAAGTCAACAAATTTAAAATTTAGCTGTGCCTTTTGAACATCTTCCAACGAAAGAGCTTGAACGCCTAAAACGCCATCTTTAACTTCATAAACCGTTCCATATTTTGAAACAGGAATGTAAAAGCCTATTGGAAGTTGGTTTGTTTGAAGAATGTAATTTAACGAAGATTGTGATTGACGATATAATTCATTAAAGAATTCTTTTTCATCATAATTAGTGCCATCAAAAGTTGTTATAAATGTGTAAAAACCATTTCTTTCATCTTGTGAGTTGTTAGAACTAATAATTGGTGCTCTATCTACAAAGAAAACAGTTTTTAATGTTTCAAAATCATTTCCAATGTTTCCAATTTCTCCGCCACCAATTGCGCTATACTTTCTTGTTAAAACATATTTTCCAGGAAGAGTTTGGCCATTTACAACATTTAATTCTATTGCAATTTTAATTCCGTTTTCATCATAACCATTTCCGCTTAATTCTTCATCGGAAAATCTATCCAAACCTAAATCAACCAATATTGGTGTTTCGCTATATACATAGGTGTTTTTATCTTTATCATATATTAAAGGATAGAATTCACAGATTAAACCATCATTTTCAACATCAACAAAAACTCCAAGCTCTTCTGGGAACAATGATTGCCAAGTGAAATAAACAATGTTTTTTGTTGTTGGAGAATAATAATTAATTCTATATGCATAATCATCTGCCGTTTCGGAAACAACAAGAGGCAATTTACTATTAACATCATTTTTGTCTGTAAAGATTAAAAGCCCTGTTCTGTCTGTATTAAATCTAACTGAATAGGTTCTTGTAGGAATTCTGTTTCCAGATTGATTAGATGCATCAAAAATTTGATAGAAAAATTCAACATCAAGCAATCTTCCATCTTCTCCCAAAGGAGCAAGCCTATTGTAGTAACCTTGGTTAATAATAGATGAATCTAATTTAACTGGATTTCCTTGTGATGTTCTTTCAAAAATAGAAACAATTGTAACAGAAACAAATAAATTGTTGTTTGCTTGGTCGGTTGAAACACGGTTTAACGAATCAATATTTCCCAAATTGTTAAAGAATTCTTTTAAATAAACAACAGAAGCATTATTTGCACTCTCTCCAGTAAAAAGTGTGTTTTCCAAATTTTCAAGAGTTGTTAATTGGTTTTGATATCTAAAAGATATTGCCTTATGACTTCCAAAGAAAAGTGTTGTTGCCTCAACAACATTGTTAACGCCATTGATAATTTTATACTCTTCACCACTGTTCATATTTTTTTGAAGAATTGTTGGAGTTGCCGTATCTAACAAAACACTGTAATATGCAACATTACCAGCTTCATCTTCTAATCTAAAAATATATAAACCACTAAAACTTAAAACAGATTGTGTTTCAACAGTTGAAACACTGTTTGCTCTTTCAAAACGAGTTTCTGGATTATTATTTGCAAGAACGATTGAGTAATCAGATGCAACCCAAGTTGAATTTAAAATGTAATTGTTTGCAACATCATTATATTTAATTTGATTGATTGCGAATCTAACAAAAGTTGCATTAATTTTTGCACCGCTTGCCTTGTTGTTCCAAAAAACAGTAAAAGCAGAATTTGTTAAAGCAAGTTGTCCTTGGCCAGAAACAAGGTTTGTTTTAAAGTAGTTTGTTCCATAAACACTTTCTGCAGTGTAAGTGCTCATTCCTGTAATTGGCTGAGTGTCTAACTTAAATGTTATTGTTTCTTTTCCAGAATTACCAAATTTAAGAGCAAGTTGATACTCTGCATCAACAAAAACACCCTCTGTTGGCTTTAAAATATAATATCCGTCGTGTTTTGTTATTCCATAAGATGCAAGCTCAGCTATTTGCTCTTGTGATAGCTTATCATAATCTTCATTAGGCAATTTTATTGTTATTGCTTGTGAAGAAGATTGTCCATAACCTTTTTTGGTTAATTCAAAATAAATTTGCGAATCAAATTCATTTGCTTTTTCAAATTCTATAATTTGAACACCATTTTTAACAAATGAATCTGTATAAACTCTTTGTCTATCCCCTTCTGGTGCAACTTCACCATTATCCGCTAAAACATAAACTTCTAGTTTTGGAGTTTGTTCTTTAACCTGAAAAACAAAAATTTGAGAAATTGTTTTAGTTTCAACTCTTGCAGTGTTTGAAGATGTTAACCATGTTTTATATCCTTCATATGAACTACCTAAAACAACAACATAATATCCAGGCTTTTCAAAATTTGAAGTGTATTGATAGTTTGTTGTTTCTTCATATTTTGTGTTGTCTACTGAATAGTAAACTTGTGTTGTATTAACAGGAGTGTTAAATAAAAATTTAATTGGTGGTTGGTTTGTTGAAGCAATTATTCCAGAATAATTTAAACTTTTATCACTATTAAATATATTATCCAAAGCGATAATTCCTGTTAAATCCGCATAAATAGTGTTGCTTTCATTTCTAAAAGGAATTTGTCCTTTTGTGTAATCTTGATATGTTGCTTCTGTTCCAAAAATAGTTAATTTATCGGTTCGTGGGTCCTTGTTTAGGTTTTCTAAAACAGTTTTAACTCCCCCTTTGTAATAAACTGCTTTGTAAGAAATTGTGTATTCTCCTAAATCTTCAAAATAAATTCTAATATTTCCGTTTTCACACGCCTCAACCCTTAACCCTCTGGCATAAATATCCATCGTTGAAAGCGTTTGCGAAATTGTTTGAGCAATTTTAAGCCCGTTAACTTCGTCAACAATTGTTGTATACTTTTTATTTTCATTTGGATTTGTTATTTGCCCATCTGTAGCTTGACTATTTACAACAAAATTATAATCTACTGAATTTCTATGAATTGTTTTGGTAATTAAAATTTCATATCTCAAAGGATTAAATTCTAAATAAGGCAAATTTTGATTTTCATAAAAATAGAAAGATTCCGAAAAATATTGTTCTTGGGTTTTTGGGTCTGTAACATAATTCGTTGCATTAACAACAGTGTTAGGTCTTTCTTTAATAGAGTCTGGGGCATTTGGGTTTAACTCCTCTGTTCTGTTGTATGTATCATATTTGAAAACATAAAACATAAAGCTGTAGCTTTCCAAAATGTTGTTAATTTCATATTCGCTAGTAGAAAATTCAACCATTCCTTCTCTTCCGCTGTTAACGCCAAGACCTTTTGCATGGTAAATTTTCTCGCCGTTGTAAATGCTTGATGGAACAATTTCGTTAGGATCTATGATGTATCCAAATTCTTTTATATAAGATGCGGATCCTCCTTCAACTTTAACTTGGCTTGGGAGTGCATTGTTCTCGTTAACTCCATCAACAAAAACATTTGCATTTAAAAAGTCAACGCCAGAAGAAATGATTTGCCCATTTTCATCAACAACAAATCCAGATCCGTCATCAGTTTGTCTTGCAAAGTTAATTAAAATTGCTTCATCTTCTTTTAAAAGAACTGTTTCTCCAAATTTAATAAAAACAATGTTGCCTTTTTCATCTGTAACAGGAGTGTATTGTGGCCAATAAGAAGATTGCTCTCCTTCAACAGTTAATCCATTTGGAATAACTTTAATTTGGCTTTCACATATTGCATAACTTACATCGCCAATAGCAAATTCATTTTTGGTTATTAAATATTTCTCGTCATCAGCGCCATTTTCTTTAGCGCCATTTTTTTTAACAACCTCATCAGAGTTTATAGTGTATTTTTGAGCACCAATGTTAAAATATTTTTGGGTGTAAGGAATTGAACTTGTTTCAAATGTAACATTGTTATCATTAAGGGTGTAAGTTTTACCGTTATAAACAAATTGATTATTTTTAACTGGAATAGTTTGGTTTTGCCCTGCTTGTTCATATCTAACAACCTTCGAGTTCAAATCATAAGTAAATGTTATTCCTTCAATTTTAAAGGTTTTATAAATATTGTAAGATTGTTTTTCTTCTTCCCACAACTTAATTTTAATGCCGTAAAAAGTTACGCCATTAAGCATATAATAGCCCTTTTCATTAAATTCGCCATAGTTATACTCATCAGCTCTAACATTGTTAATTCTTGGAATAAAAATTATTCCTATAATTGAAGTAACCATTAGTAGCAAAGAAATAAAAATAGCTATTATCTTGGTTCTGTTTTTTGCAAATATGTTCATAACATCACCCACCCGTTTAAAATTATTATTAATTTTAACACAATTCAACAAATTCTTCCAAACAATTACATAAAAATTTAAAATATTTTTTATATATATATTTTAATTATATAGCAAAAAAATATCCAAAATTTTTTATTTAAAATGAATAAAAAAACAATAAAAATTAAAATTAAAAACACAAAAAAATAAATTGCAAATAAAAATAAATATATAAAAAAAATAAAAGGTGATTTTTTTCACCTTTTTATTTTAATTTTTAAATATTTTTGAAACAATAATTGTCATGTCATCAAGCGCCGATCCTCCACAATTTTTTAATGCCTCTTTTAATATTTCTTCAGCCAAAAGTTGCGGATTATTTTCTTTTAAATTGTTCACAAAATTTAAATAATCTTCGTTAGACGAGAAAGAATCTATAATACCATCTGTTGCCAAAATAACATAGTCGCCACTGCTTAAAACAAGCTTTCTAATGTTTGGAGTAGCGCTTTCAATTATTCCAAGAGGAAGCGAACTTCCTTCTATTAAGTCTGTTGAATTGTCGTGCTTAATTAACCCAACCGGCGCTCCAAGTTTAATGACATCAGCAACACCCTTTCTCAAATCAACAATCGCTAAATCTAATGCCGAAAACATTTCCTCTCCACTTAAAGCCAAAAGTTTATTAGTAGATGAAAGAATTATATCATTATCAAAACCAGCACGATAAAAATTTTCAACCAAATCCATTGCCAAATTTGAAGATTTTTCTGCTTTTTTACCACTTCCCATTCCATCACACAATGCCATCATGAATTTATCATTATCAATTTTTATTAAGGAATATGAATCACCCGAAATTTTGCTAGTTGCCTTTTTTGTTGCAGCAGTTCCAAAAACAATGTTGTAAATTGGACTTGTTTTAAAGTTAATAGCAGTCCACCCGCTTCTGCCGGACGGGCTTTCGCTTTCAACGCTCATTTTGCTTCCGCAAATTTTAGAAACGACATCACAAATTTTTTCTTTTTTACTATCTTCATTTTTAACAATTAAGGTAGCGCAAATGTTTTCTTTGTCTTGGTCGTAAACCACCGCATCGCAACAAGTTATATCACAAAAAGATAGTTCTTCAATTATTTTGTTTTCTTTCCAATTATCAAATGTAACAGGTTTTTTAACTTCCAACGAAAGCGCTCTCATAATTTTAGAAATTCCAGATAATTGTTCTGCAACAAGCATTCTGCTAGCATCAAAATTATTCATAAGCCCGGCATATTGCTTATACTGGCTAGTTAACTGATTTGTTGTTGAAATTAATGTATTAACCCTGTTGCATCTTGATGTTAAATAAGGCGGAACATCAATTAATGTAACCTTTCCTCTTTCAAACCCGGCATCAATCATTCCGTCAAAAACTCTTTTAGTTTCTTCTGCAAACTGCCTGTGACATTTGTTTCTTTCTGGACAATCTAAACAAATTTTATTCTTTAAATCATCGCAAAGCATATCCCTTGCCTGTTCTTTGGACAACCCGCCCTTGATTAATCCACGAAATGAATCATCCATTTCGTTAAATATTTCGCTTAACTCTCCAAGCTTTCTAGCCAAATTTTCATTGTTTCTGTTTGCAACATTTCTAACAGCATAACTTCCAGCACTGAAACCAAAAAAGCCAGATATTTCGTTAAAAAATTTGTTTGGAATAACCAAAAACCCTAAAACAGCAATAATAACAGGAAGATAACTTATTATATTGTAAGAATAATATAGGTTAAAAAACCAACCAAGACCTGCTTCAATTAACAAGAGAGCCACGCTAGAAAAAATTTTGTTTCTAGATTTAAAGCAAGAAACAGTCATCGCCCAAATAACAAACGCAGCTAAATAAATGGCGCTGTTAGAATTTAACATAACACCAAAGCCCATAATTCCAGCAGTGAAAAGCGAAGTTGAAATGTTAAAGGTGTATGCAATGGTTAAAATTAAAAAACAAGCAAAAAGTTTAATTAATTCAAAATTGCCAAGTGAAAATTCACTAAGACCGCTTGAAAGCGCCATTAACACAACCCCAGCGCAAATTATTTCATCTACTGTTAATTTATAAGCAAATCCCTTTGTAACAATTGCTTCAAAAATTTTAATGCACGCGAACATGAATAAAATCCCAAAAACAACCGACAAAATAACAAACACAATGTTTTCCGAATTTAAAATAGATAGCGCAATAAAAACAACTTGGCTTAAAATTCCATAAATTAAAATTTGCCAATAATTAATTCGTTTTTTTAATTTATAGTGTATCCCGTATGTAATTAGCATAACAATAACCGTTCCCAAACTGCTGTAAAGCATTGTTAAGGAAAAAGTTCCTAAAAACATTGCGCCAATGTATAGTGGTGCCAAAATTAAAACATTGTTGTTGCACCACATAAAAGCAAAAAGCAAACCAAACGAAAATGGATAAATAGCCCCGTTAATGTTTGCTTTGCTTAATATGTAAAAACAAAAAAATATAAAAAAATATTTAATAATTTGTAAAAAAACTTCTTTTTTTTCGCCGTTTGATTTAATAATAGATTTCATAATTTCTCCTAAAAAAATTATAAAATTTAAAATTATTTTTTTTTATTAAAAAAATGTAAAAAAACCACGAAAAATAAATTATTTTTATATTTTTAATTATTTTTTTTTATAATTATAAATGCATAAAAAACATAAATAAAAAAACGCCTTGATTACTCAAGGCGAAATTAAATTATGCCAAAATTAAAATTGGTCTTTAAAGCTTTTTCCAAATTTAAATGTTGGAACGCTGCATGCTGCAATTTTAATTTGTTCTTTTGTTGCAGGATTAATTCCTGTTCTTTCTCATCTTTTCTTAACTTCAAAAGTTCCAAAACCTGGAATAGTAACTTTATTTCCTTCTTTCAAATCAGCAGCAACTGCATTAATAAAAGAATCTAAAGCCAAACCTGCTTCCTTTTGTGTTAAGCCAGCATCTGCAGCAATAGCTTTAACTAATTCTCCTTTGTTCATAATTTAAATCTCCTTTTACATTAATTTTGCTAGTGGATTATTCCCTTCTAACATTGATATAATACCATAAAACCTTGTGTTTCCCAAATAAAATTATTTATTTTTTACAACTTTTTTCGACAATGAATTAACAATAAATTTATAAAATTCGCCAACCGGCAAAATAACGACAGAAAGTCCTACGCAAGCAAGCCAAGCTTGCCAACTTAAATCAACAAGATGTAAAACCCGGCTTAAAGGAGTTAATGCAATTAATATAACAAGAATTGTTCCAGTTAAAATAGAAAATATAAGCCATTTATTTTTAAAGAAATTTGTTTTAAAAATATAATTTTCAGATCTTGCACTCAAAATATAGAAAAATTGAACTATGTTAAAAGTGTAAAAAGCCATTGTTCTTGCTTGCAACTCGCCAAAATATTTTAAACCAATCACATAAACAGAAACAATTATTGCGGCCTGAAAAACCGAAAAGAAGATAATAAAAATTCCATTTTTTCCAGATAAAATATGTTTTTTACTATCTCGTGGTGCATCTAACATAATTTGTTTTTCCGGCGGTTCAAACCCTAAGGCTATTGACGGGAAACTGTCGGTAATTAAATTTATAAACAATATGTGAACAGGAAGCAAAAAGGCAAAATTTGGGAAAATTAATGATATAAGCAAAATTGAAAGTATCTCT
>CALWRL010000020.1 GCA_944383945.1 uncultured Clostridia bacterium | reverse complement strand
TATGGAATTATAACATCTGTTGGAAATCAACATTTAGCAACATTTGGAACGCTTGAAAACATTGCAAAAACCAAATATGAGCTTGTAAATTCTCTTCCAAAAGAAGATAGCATTGCCGTTTTTAATGGGGATAATAAAGGCAGTTTTAAGCTTTATGAAAAATGTGAAATTAATAAAATACTTACAAGTATATCCGATGAAAATGCCTATGCAACAGCAAAAAACATTAAAATTTCAAATAAAGGAATTAGCTTTATTTTATCAATTAATAATCAGGAAATAGAATGCACAACCAAACTTGTTGGGAAACACAATTTGGAAAACATTCTCATGTCTTCTGCACTAGCTTATAATTTAGGTTTAAGCATGGAACAAATAAGGGTTGGAATATCAAAGTTGCAACCAATAAACCATCGATTAGAAATTAAAAAGGAAAATGGAATAACTATAATAGATGATTCCTACAACTCAAATGTTGAAAGCTCCGTGTGTACACTTGATGTTTTAACACTATTTAAAAATAATAGAAAAATTGTTATAACTCCAGGGCTTGTCGAACTTGGTCAAATGGAAAAAGAAGAAAATATTAATTTCGGAAAAAATATTGCTTCAGTTGCAGATATAGTTATTGTTGTTAATAAAACAAATATGGAGTATATTAAAGAAGGGTTAATATCTGAAAATTTCCCAGAAGAAAACATTTTGTTTGTTTCAAGTTTAATTGAAGGTAGAATAAAGTTAAAGGAAATTGCACAAAAAGGAGATGTAATCTTGTTTGAAAATGATCTCCCAGACAATTATAGGTAAAAAATTGTATGCTTAATAAACTAAAGATAAATAATTTTGCATTAATTAAATCACTTGAAGTTGATTTTTTAAGTGGGTTTAATGTTTTATTAGGAGAAACAGGCGCAGGTAAAAGCATAATTTTTGATGCAATAAACTTTGTTTTGGGCGACAAAGCCGATAAAACAATGATAAGAACAGGCGAAGAAACTTTAAAAGTTTCTGCGCTTTTTACTAATGTAAATGATTCCGTAAAAAAAATACTAGAAAATTTTGATATAGATTCTTCTGATGAAGTTTTAATTACAAGAACTTATTCTATTTCGGGTAAAGGCGATGTTAAAGTTAACGGTGAAATTATAACAGTCTCAATGTTAAAACAACTTGGTGAGGTTCTGGTTGATTCATACCTTCAAAATGAAGGCATATCATTATTAAAACAAAAAAATCATCTTCAAATTTTAGATAGCTATAAATCTGAAGATATAAAAGATGTTGTTGATGAATTAAACATCATATTAGAAAAAATAAAATCATTAACAAATGAAATAAACGAATTAGGAGGAAATGAAAGCAATAGAGAAAGACAAATAGATTTGTTAAAATATCAAATAAATGAAATTCAATCTGCAAACCTAATTGAAGGTGAAGATGAACAAGTTAACGAAAAGCTTGTTAAACTTTCTAATTCAGAAAAAATTTTGGAAAATCTAAAAAATGCAGAAAGTTTTTTACTTGATGAAAACGGGTGTTTGTCTCTTTTGCGTCATTCCATTTCAAACCTTAAAGTTATTGAAAAATATGACGACAACATCTCTGCAATTGTGGAAAAATTTGAAGAATCCCTTTTAAATTTAGATTAGCAATCTAGCCAAATTTATAACATTTTCGATGAGTATAATTTTGATGAAAACAATCTTAACAATTTAATGTTAAGAAAAGAACTTTTAGATTCACTAAAACATAAATATGGCGGGTCTATTAGTGAGGTTCAAAATTATTGTTCTCAAGCATTGCAAGAACTGGATAAACTTGAAAATGCAGAAGAAATTTTAGCCCTTAAGCATAAAGAAAAAAACGAAATGTTATCTCATGCTCAAACAAAATTTGACATTTTAAGCAAAATAAGAAAACAACACGCTTTAGAGCTTGAAAAAAATATTGAAGAAGGCTTAAAAGAACTAGGAATTGAAAAAGCAAAATTTAAAGTTAATTTTATTAAACTTGCAAATTCAATCTTTGATGTCAATCAATATTCAATTAATTGCTTAGAAGATGTTGAGTTCCTTTTTAGCGCAAATATGGGAGAAGAACTTAAACCTCTTTCAAAAATCATTTCCGGTGGTGAAATGAATCGTTTTATGCTAATTTTTAAAAATATTTTAGCTCAAAACAATGGTTCGCAAACTCTCATTTTTGACGAAGTTGATTCAGGAATTAGCGGGCAAATTGCAGTTTCTGTTGCGAACAAAATAGCTAAATTGTCTAAAAAATATCAAATACTTTGTATAACACATTTGCCACAAGTTGCAGCTATGGGCGATAATTTCTATTTTGTTTTTAAAAGCCAAATAGACGGAAGAACACAAACTTTTATAAAACAATTATCTGAAGATGAAATTATAAAAGAAATTTCAATTTTAACATATGGTAGTGTTGATAGCAAAAAGCTTGAATTAACAAGCGAATTAATTAAAAATAACTATATCTATAAAAGTTCTTTAGAATAATATTTTTAATCCTTACGCAAACTATTAAAAGTTTTGGGTGAGGTAAAATGAAAAAAAGAATAGCTTTTTTTGTATTTTTTGGAGTAATATCTTTTTCTTTTTTGTTGCTATTTTTTAATATGCAAGTTTTAAACATTTACAATTTACCAGACCAAATTCCAATGACTTATTCCGATGTTGAAACAATAAACAAAGATAAATCGTTTGGCAACAACATAACAGCAAACATCGAGGAAAAAACAGTTAATGTTGGCGGAGAAAAAATTAGCTTTAAAACATTAATATTTAAACTTTTTGGGTTTATACCAATAAGAAGAATTGAAGCAAATATTATTGATGAAAAAGAAGTTTACATAGGTGGTTGTCCAATTGGTTTTTCAATTGATGTTGATGGGTTAATTGTTATTGGAAGCAATTCAATTTTAACTGAACAAGGACCAGTTGATACAGTTGAAAACTCTGAGATAAAAAAGGGAGATATCATAACTTCGATTAATGGCAAAAATACTTCATCAATAAATGATTTGTACAACATATTAAATTCAAAAAACTATAACGGAGAAGAACTAACACTAGAAATTTTACGAAAAAATGAAAAGTTAAATATATCATTAAAACCGGTGTTAGATAAAGTTGACAACAAATATAAAATTGGCTTATGGGTAAAAAACGATGCTGCCGGAGTTGGAACATTAACTTATGTTGAAGCCGACACTTTAAAATATGGAGCTCTTGGACATCCAATAACCGATTACGAAACAGGTGTTTTTGTTCCTGCAAAAAGTGGAAAAATTTTTCCTTGCAATGTTGTTGGTTTAAACAAAGGTGAAAAAGGCGTTCCAGGAGAAATTAAGGGTGTTTTTTTACAAGGAAAAAATAAAAAAGGAACCATTGAAAAAAACACAAATTTTGGAGTTTTTGGTATCATATCCGATAAGAGTAAGATAGTTGATTCAAACAAAACTGCAGACGTTGCTAGCAGATTGACAATGAAACCAGGAAAGGCAACTTTAATTAGTAGCATAAGTGGTGTTAGTGAAGAATATGAAATTGAAATAATAAAAACTAACTATCAACCTTCCTCAAGCGATAAAAGTTTTGTTTTTAGAGTAACAGATAAAAGACTTCTTGATTTAACAGGAGGTATAATTCAAGGAATGAGTGGAAGCCCTATACTTCAAAATGGTAAAATTGTTGGAGCAGTTACTCACGTTTTTGTTTCAGATCCAACAAAAGGTTATGGAGTTTACATAGATTGGATGATCGCTGCGTAGATTTGTAATTTTATGTCGAATAAATGAATATATTACAACATGAAAAATTTTCATGTTTCAAGAAAATGGATTGGAATAAAATACAAATTTATTGAAGCCTTTAAAGAAAACAGAAAGCTAACATTGTTTCTAGTTATTTTCTGTTTAATAGGATTATTAACAGGAATATTCACGGCAATAAAATACGCTAATGGGGCTTCTTTAATTAACTTTAATGATTTTTCTATTTCACAGTTTCTTTCTGGAGAACTTGGTAGTAAAGACCTTTTTTTATCTAGATTATTCTCGTCAACTATATTATCAATTATAATTTGTTTTTGTTCGTTTTGTGTTTATTTAATGCCAGTAAATTTGATTTTAATAACATACAAAGCATACTTAATTAGTCTTAATTGTTCTATTATTATTATAATTAATGGTTTAGGTGGAATAGTTACTTGCATGTTGATAATAATTCCATGTCAACTATTATCCCTTTTAGTTATGATTATTTTTTGTGCATATTCTTGTAAAAGGGCAATTCAAAAAAAGAAATATGGAACAACATGCAAAATATGGGATAAGTTTATAATTGCATATATTTTATTGCTATTAATTAATTTGATTGAAACTTTATTATTGTATTTCTTTTCAAGTAAGATTATTTTAGTTTTGTAAATGAATATTTTTTAAATATATAACCAAACTAACAAAAGAAAAAAGGAGCTAAAGTATGAAAAAATTTTGTTTAGCAATATTTTGTTGTGTTATATGTGTAATATGCACATTATCTAGTGTTGGTGTAAATTTTGTTTACGCCGAAACAGAAGAAAAAGATTTAACAATTAATGCCAATTCGGCTTTTTTAATTGATTATAATTCTGGAGAAGTTTTATTTGAACAAAACGCGGATAATAAAGTTCAAGTTGCAAGTATTGTTAAATTGATGACCATTTTATTAACTTTTGAAGAAATAGAAAATGGAAATCTTTCTTTAAGCGATAATCTAACAACAACAGAAAACGCCTCTGGAATGGGCGGAAGCCAAGTTTTTATTGATCCGTTTGTTGAATACACAGTTGAAGATATGCTTAAAAGTGTTATTGTTGCATCGGCAAATGATGCAAGTGTTGCATTAGCAGAAAAAATTTCTGGAAGTGAAGAAGCTTTTGTTAAAAAAATGAACCAAAAAGCAAAAGAAATAGGATTAGAAAACACTGTTTATGTTAATTCAAGTGGTCTTCCAGAGCCAGGACAATATTCAACTGCAAGAGATGTTGCAAAATTAATGTCTGAAGTAATAAAACACAAACTTTATTTTGAATACAGTACTATTTGGATGGATAAATTAACACACCCTTCAGGAAGAGAAACAGAAGTTGTTAACACAAATAAACTACTGAGATATTTCAAGGGATGTGATGCAGGAAAAACAGGCTCAACAGATGAAGCTGGATTTTGCTTAACAGCAACAGCAAATAGAGATGGAATGAGATTAATTGCTGTTGTTTTAGGAGCAAAATCAGGAACAGATAGATTCAACGAAACATCAAAATTATTAAATTATGGCTTTGTAAACTATGAAAACAAACAAATTATTTCAAAAGAAGAACCAATTATTAGTGCAAAAATTTTAAAAAGTAAAATTAAAGAAACCCCAGTATATGCAGAAGAAAACTTTTATGTAGTTAGCAAAAAAGGTGAAAATTCTAATGTAGATGTTTCTATTGAAATCAATGAAAAAATTAAAGCTCCTTTAAAAAATGGCGATATTGTTGGAACTATAACAATAAGCAAAGATGGTGTAGTTATTAAGAAAATTAATGCTATAATTGGCTGTGATATTCCTGCGCTAACATATGGAGAAAGTTTAAAACAAATTATTTCAAAATGGTAAATCTAAAACATTATAAAAAGGCAAGATTATCAATCTTGCCTTTTTTCGTTAAAATAAGAAATTTTTTAATATGTATTATTGCTTGACAAAAACATTTAAATACATTACTATTTTTTAAAGGAGTTATTTTTTATGTTAATATTAATTTCCGGATGTTCTGGATCTGGCAAAAACACTGTAATAAACCATTTATTAACACGAAATAAAAATTTAAATTATTTAAAATCATGCACTTCAAGAGAAAAAGAAGAACGAGATTCAGGAAATTCTCAATATATACATCTTTCAAAAGAAGATTTTGAAGAAAAGATAAAAAATAATGAATTTTTTGAATACGAAGAAATTCACGGAAATTATTATGGATTATTAAATCAATCTATAGAAAGAATAATTTCAGGAGATAACTTCATTAAAGATATAGGTGTTTTAGGTCAAAAAAATATAACAAATAGGCTTAAAAATAAAATAAAAATAGTTTCAATCTTTTTAGATGTTCCAAAGCAAGAACTTATTAACAGGCTTAAACTTCGCGGAGAAAAAAACATTGATAAAAGAATGGAAAGATTTGAGTTTGAAAGCGCTCATAGACCAAATTATAATTTAATAATTCAAAATAACGATTTAGAAAAAACAATACAAATTATAGAAAATTTGTTAAATAAAAATGATAATTAAAATGAGTTTTTAAAACTCATTTTTTTTGCATAGTACATAAATAATATATTTAATGAATTTAGATTTTAATAATTTAATTTTAAGGTAAAATATAAAAAGCTTGAAAATTCGGCCAAAAACACTGACAACTATTCGCAAAATGTGTCTTTTGCGAATAGTTTAAAGCTTTCAAAAATGTTTATTTTGGCAAATACCCCATGCAAATTGGATAATCTAAATCGTTAATTGTAATTCCATTTGCCTTACAAATTCCATTAACATTAAATAAACAATCTGCCTTGCAATGTATTTCTAATTTTTTTCTGTTTCTAAATGGAGCAATTTTTGGCGTTTTCCTGAATAGTTTTTTAGATTTATCCTCTGTTTTTAATAAATCATCTTCATCAAGCGTATTTTTTTCAAGCAAATCTTTGCTTATTTCGTAAGATGAACAATTAACATCATTATTAATAACAATGCTTTTAGCCATACAAGTGTTAAAGTTATTAAATTTACAAGTTGTTTTTCTGCATCTAATATCCATAAATTCATTTTCCTTTATTATCTATTTTTTCCATAAAACAATTTTATTATTCTCATACTACCCTAATTTACTTGACATTTTTTATATTATAAAATATTCTTGTTTATAAGGAGTTTTATATGCAAGTTGTTTTACTTAAAGATGTTAAAGGAAGCGGGAAAAAAGGCGATATAGTTAATGTTTCAGATGGATATGCAAGAAATTTTTTATTTAAACAAGGCTTAGCAAAAGAAGCAACATCTTCTTCTATTGCTGAAAATAAGCAACAGAAAGATGCCGCAGCATACCATAAATCTGTTGAGCTTCAGAATGCAAAAGAACTAGCAAATGTTTTAAGAACAAAAACAATCTATTTAAAAGTTAAAGCCGGCGAAAATGGCAAAATATTTGGTGGAATAACTTCTCAAGAAATTGCAAACGAATTATTAAAAGAAAGAATAAATTTAGACAAGAAAAAAATTGTGCTTTCCTCCCCTATTAAATCCGTAGGAAGATACACAATAAATGCAAAAATTTATCCTGATGTTTCTGCAGATTTTATTTTAGTTGTTGATGCTGAATAAACAACTAAACAAGCGGAAATGGCGGAATTGGTAGACGCGCTAGATTCAGATTCTAGTGGTAATTCCTTGCAGGTTCGAGTCCTGTTTTCCGCACCAAATTTAAAATATTGTTAAAAAAATTGGTGATTTTATTCACCAATTATTTTTATTAAAACATGTTTGTTTCTTTTCCCATCAAATTCAAAATAAAAGATTTGTTCCCATGTTCCAAGGTCTAATTTTCCGTTTGTTATAGCAACAACAACTTCTCTGCCCATTATAGTTCTCTTTAAATGAGCGTCTGCGTTATCCTCATAGCCGTTATGATTATATTGGCTATATGGTTTTTCAGGCGCAAGCTTTTCCAACCAACTTTCAAAATCTTGGTGCAAACCGCTTTCATCATCATTTATAAAAACACTTGCAGTTATGTTCATTGCATTAACCAAAACAAAGCCTTCTTTAATTTTACTTTCGTTTATTGCATTTTGAACATCATCTGTTATGTTAACGAGTCCCCTTCTTTTTGGTATATTAAACCACAATTCCTTCCTAAAAGATTTCATTTTAACTCCTTTATAAAAGATAGTCCTTAATATTTGTTAAAAATGCTTTAATTTGCATTATGGATAAATTATATTGCTGTAAAATTGTTTTATCTTGATTGTAGATTGATCTTATGTTAAAAATGTTTATGTTATTAATGTAATTTAAAACTTTTAAAAATACATTATAAATGTAGTTTTTCTCATCTTCAATTTTAAAAAGCGAGTTAGGACAATAATAAACAATACTTTCAACGAACTGATAGTTGTAAGATTGAAATAAATTATAATATAAGCTTTTGAAAATTCTAATTATCTTAAATAATAGGTCTTCATCATGAATGCTCAAAATCGAGTTTTGTTTGTTAATTTCATTCGCTTTTTCATCAAGAAGATTTTTTGCCCCAACAGGATTTGTTTCTATAAATTTGTTATTTGTTGTGTCCAAAACTTTGAAAAAACCATCTCTTTGAATTACCGGAACAATATTAATTCTAAAACCAAACTCATCTTTTCCTAATATCCTTATTTTTGATGGCATATTATAAAGGATTGTTGTATTTGTCATATTGGAAATTAATCCATCAAAAAAATCATTTTTTAAATCTGTTATTGTATAAGGTTTTTCCTTTTTGTCCAATAAATCTTTTTCTGTTATAATTAGGTTCTTTTTTGCTAATTTCTTTTTTTGTTTTTTTTGAAATCTTGCAGAGTTTTTGTTTCTATTAATCCATGCATATTTAATTCTCTTCCAAACATTTCTAAACTTATTTTCAAATTGAAGAGAAGAATTAAGTTCTATTTGTGCAGATTTAATAGACAAATACAAATCTAATTCGGAAATATTTGTAAAAGTGTTTGAAAATAAATCACCAACTTTAACTAATTCAACATTTTGACTATTAACTAAATTATTGGTTTGAGAAACTTTATTTGCTATTTCATCTACATATTCAGAAAGCAAATAATAAACCCTTTTTGCAGAGTCATCATTTGCTTTAACTGCAAAATCTTCTATAATACTTTTATCTAAAACCTTAAATTTCTTCAATTATTCCTTTACCTTTCCAATAACTTTTTTGCCTCTCATAAAAGGTTGCAAAACTTCTGGAACATTAATAGTTCCGTCTGCATTTTGATATTGTTCTATAAGCGCTGGGAATAAACGGCTTGTTGCAAGGCCAGAAGCATTTAATGTGTGAACAAATTCAGCTTTTTTATTTTCACTATTCCTATATTTAATATTTCCTCTTCTTGCTTGATAATCTCTTGCATTAGATGCCGAACTAACTTCCTTGTAAATTCCCATGCTTGGTATGCAAATTTCAATGTCGTATGTTCTTGCCATTGTTGCACTAACATCTTCGGCTGCTAATTTAGTTGTTCTAAAATGCAATCCAAGGTCTTTAACAAGTTTTTCTGCTTTATAAACCAATTCATCAAAGGCTTTATCCGAATCTTCTGGAGCTGTTATTTGAAACATCTCAACTTTATTAAATTGATGACCTCTAATCATTCCTCTTTCTTCTGCACGATAACTTCCCGCTTCTCTTCTGTAACATGGTGTATAAGCGAACATTTTTATTGGAAGATTTTGTTGAGGTATAATTTCATTTCTATACAAATTAGCAAGAGGTGTTTCAGCAGTTGGAAGCAAAAATCTGCTTGTTTTAGATTTTTCATCTAACCAATAAACTTCACCATCAAACTTTGGAAATTGCCCAGCAACGAAACCGCACTCATATCCAAGCATATGAGGTGGCAAAATAAACTGATATCCATCTGATAAATGCTGTGAAATAAAATAGTTAAGAAGCGCCCATTCAAGTTCGGCTCCTTCTCCTTTATAAACCCAACTCCCATTTCCTGCAATTTTAGCACCTCTTTCATAATCTATAAAATCATTTATCTTACATAATTCAATGTGAGATAAAGGTTTAAAATCAAATTTTGTTTTTTCTCCAAAAGAGCGAAGTTCAACATTTGCTTCTTTCCCTCCAGCGATAATGTCTTCATCTACAAGATTTGGTATTGGAGCTAAGAAATTAAAAATTTGTTCTTCAATTAAGTTAAGTTTTTCATCTAAAACAGAAATTTCTTCTCCAAGTTTTTTCATCTCTTCAAAAATAGATGTGCAGTCTTTTCCTTCTTTTTTTAACATAGGAACTTTTGCACTTTCAGCATTTCTTTTAGCCTTTAAAGCATCAACCTTGTTTAAAATCTCTCTTCTTTCCT
>CALWRL010000019.1 GCA_944383945.1 uncultured Clostridia bacterium | reverse complement strand
AAAAAAAATAAAAAAAGGTTTAATAAAAGCTTGCGAAAAGCGTCCTGTTAGCCTAAGCCAAATTGAAGAAATTGTTTCTGATATCGAAAAAACATTATCAAACTCATTAACTCAAGAAGTTAATTCAACAGATATTGGCGAAATGGTTATGGAAAGATTAAAGAAAACAGATGAAATTGCTTACATTCGATTTGATTGTGTTTATAAAAAATTTTAAGATATATCAAATTTAATTTCATTTCTTCAAACGCTTTAATATAAAAACAAAAAAGAACTTAATTTACGAGTTCTTTTTTTTTAGTTGTTTTTGCTCTTTTTTTGGATTAATTGTTTCAACAACTTTTTTATTGTTAATGGTAATTTCTTCTTTTTCCGGCATTAATTGTTTTAAAATTTTTTCTTGATATTTGTAGTTTTCATTAATTTGGTTAAGGTCTTGCTCGATATCTTGAAATTGTTTTGCTTTTCCAAGTTTAATTGGATTTTTTGTTGTTCCATTTCTTAAATTCCCAACCGCTTTTTCAATTTCTCTAACAGGCTTTGCAAGATTTGCATAAACAAAATATAAAAATAAAGAATATGCAACAACTATAACAATCATCCATATATATCTAGTTGTAGAGTCTGTAATTCCAAGCCCTGTCCTAACCGCTGTTACTATATCTGTTTGTTCGGTTGTTGTTATTGTGAAGAAAAAAAACATAAGCAAAACAAAGGTAATTGTTGGCGGAATAGTTGAAAAGAAAATTTGTCTGTTTAATGGTTGCGTTCTAATGAACCTAACAAAAACAATTGTGCCAGAAATGTTTGCCAAAACAAACAACCCAAGTCCAACCCAACCTTCCCATGTAACATCAAAATATAAACCGTTGTTTCCAAATTTTATTGAATCAATCATAGGCCTAAAAAAATATAGTAATGAAACGTTTGTGATAATTGCAATAAAAATCCAAATTTTCGTTGAAGTTTTCATAAAATTATAATGTGCATTGAATAATATTTTATACTTCGCTAATAATAAAAAAGAGGTGAAAATGGAAAATCAAGATATGGAAAAAAATTGCAATAAATTAATGTTAACGGCAATTTATCAAAATGCACAAACTGCTTTACAATCATTAGATAATATTATGTCAAGCGTAAAATGCGATGCCCTTGCCAGCGAAATTGCAAATCAAGAAGGAGAATATAACATAATTTCACAAGAATGCGAAATTATTGCAAAATCCGAAGAAATAGACATCAAAGATAATAATATGTTTGAAAAAATTAAACTTTGGAGTAGCATAAAACTTTCAACAATTTCAGATAAATCAACAAGCCATATTGCAGAAATGTTACTAATTGGAACCTTTATGGGGGTTATAAATTGTTTGAAAAGTCAAAGCGATTTTGCAGGCGCAGATGAAGAGGTAACTAATTTACTTTCTAAACTACTAAGATTAGAAGAAAAAAATATTGAATCTTTAAAAACATATTTATAATTTTGCTATATTAATTTTTTCTTTCCTTATGTTCATCAACTGCCCTTCCTATGCAAAAAAAGTTTTTAGACAAGTCTTTCGTAACAGTTGTTCCCGCTGCAATAAAACAATTGTCATCTATCGTTCTAGGCGCAATAATATTACAATTACAGCCAATAAAAACATCGTTTCCAACACAACAGCGATGTTTTTTCTTTCCATCATAATTAGCAAAAACAACGCCACACCCAATGTTAACCCTTTCGCCAATAGAACTATCTCCAACATAACTAAGATGCGCACATTTTGTAAAATTGCCTAATGTTGAATTTTTTATTTCAACAAAATTTCCTATCCTACAATTTTCTCCAATTTTTGAATTTTGCTTTATGTGTGCATATGGCCCAACGGTAGAGTTTTTACCAACTTCGCTTGAAATAATGTAACTAGACTTAATATCGCAACAGCTTCGAATAACCGAATTTTCTATGTAGCAATCGCCCGTTATAACAACTCCATCTTCAATAACACACTCCCCAACTAATTTAACATTTTTATCTATTTTAGCATTTTTTGAAATTGAAGAATTTTGTTTTAAATATTTTTCTTTTTTCATAATATATATTTATTCAAAATATCAAATAATTGTTTTAAATAACTTTGACATTAACAATGTGTAGTGATATAATTCGCAATGACATAGCAATAAATTAAGGAGATTTTTATGGCAAAAACAATGGATGAAATAGTTGCCCACTGCAAAAACACAGGTTTTATTTTTGCTGGCAGTGAAATTTATGGAGGATTAGCAAATTCTTGGGATTACGGCCCATTGGGCGTTGAACTAAAGAACAACATAAAAAAATTATGGTGGGAAAAATTTGTTCAAAGGCGTGAAAATTCCTACGGGATTGATTGTGCAATTTTAATGAATCCTCGCGTTTGGGAAGCAAGCGGTCACGTTGCATCGTTTTCCGACCCTCTTGTAGATTGTAAAGAATGCAAGGCAAGATTTCGTGCAGATAACTTAATTTCAGACTTTTCCAAAGGAGAAGTTAATGCAGACTTATTAACAAAAGAGGAAATGAGCGATTATTTAGAAAAAAATCATGTTCCATGCCCTATTTGCAAAAAGAGTAATTTTACACCTATAAGAGAGTTTAATTTGTTATTTCAAACTCACCGTGGGGTAACAAAAGAAAGCGGTTTAGACATTTACCTTCGTCCAGAAACAGCACAAGGCGAATACGTTAACTTTTTAAATGTTCAAAGAACAATGCGCGCAAAACTACCATTTGGAATTGGGCAAATTGGTAAAGCATTTAGAAATGAGATAACACCTGGCAACTTTACTTTTAGACAAATTGAATTTGAACAAATGGAATATCAATGGCTTTGCCATGAAGGTCAAGATGAAAAATATTATGAAGAGTTTAAAAAGGCGTCAAAAGAATTCTTTTTAAGCATGGGAATTCCAGAAGACAAATTAAGATATCACGACCACGATAAACTAGCCTTTTACGCAAAAGCGGCTTGTGACCTTCAATATAAATTTCCTTTTGGTTGGGACGAGGTTAATGGAATTCACAACAGAACAAATTATGATTTAACTCGCCACCAAGAATTTAGCGGAAAATCAATGGAATATTTAGACCCAGTAACAAACGAAAAGTTTATTCCATATATAATAGAAAATTCTTATGGTTTAGACAGAGCTATTCTTGCCGTAATATGCAACAGTTATGAATCGGAAGAATTAAAAAATGGCGAAGTTCGAGAAGTTATGCATATAATTCCAAAATTAGCACCATTTAAAGTTGCAGTTTTGCCATTAGTTAAAAAAGATTTGTCGGATAAAGCGCACGAAATTTTTGAAAATTTATCAAAAGATTTTAGAGTTGCCTATGACGAAACAGGTTCAATAGGAAAAAGGTATCGCCGACAAGACCAAATAGGAACTCCTCTTTGCGTTACAATCGACTATGAAACATTAGAAACACAAACCGTAACAATTAGAGATAGAGATTCAATGAAACAAGATCGTATAAAAATTTCAGAATTAAAAGATTACATTAACAATATAATAAACAAATAAGAAACGAAAAAACTCTATAATTAGTATAGAGTTTTTATTTTTTATATTTTAAAAATAAAATTATATTTTAATAAATGAAAGAATATAGCTTATTGTTTCTTCCAAAGTTTGATTGCTATTGTCAACATAAATTGCATCATCGGCAATTTTTAAAGGACTAATTGCTCTGTTCATGTCCCTATAATCTCTTTCTTTAATTTCTTTTAAAACATCGTTAAATCTTTCTTGTGGTAAATTTAGCTGTTTAAGTCTTCTATCTGCTCTAACCTCAACAGATGCTGTTAAAAAGAATTTAAAGTTAGCGTTAGGAAGAACAACTGTTCCAATATCTCTGCCTTCAACAATAACATTAAAATTTTTTGCAATTTCATGTTGAATTTTTGTTGCAAACTCTCTAACAAAAGGTAATTGCGCAACATTAGAAGAAGCTTCGCTAATTTCTTCTGTCCTAATTTTTTGCCCTAAATCTTCACCATTTAAAATGTTTTTTTGAACTTGTTTTCCATCAGCATCTTTTTCAAAAACAACTTTGAAATCTAAATTTTGAATTAGTTGTTTGATTTCTTCTTCGTTTTCTAAATTAATTTTTGCATTAACAACAGCGTATGCAACACTTCTATAAATTGCCCCTGTGTCTAAGCAAAAAAAGCCAAGCTCTAGAGCCAACCTTTTTGCAATGGTTCCTTTCCCGCTGCCCGCTGTTCCATCAATAGCTATATTAACACTCATAAAACCTCCCTTTTGTTTGACAAAATATTATTTTGTGTTATTATAATTTTTGAAATTAAATGCTAGCGTAGCTCAGGTGGTAGAGCAATTGATTCGTAATCAATAGGTCGCGAGTTCGAATCTCGCCGTTAGCTCCAATTAAATTAATTATTATTAAGTTGTTTATACCCTAATGAAACACGCTTATTTTCTCTGTCGAATTTAAGTATTCTAAATTTATATGTTTTACCAAGTTCTAAAACATCACTTGCAGAATTTATTTTTTTTGAAGATATGTTTGAAATATGAAGCAAGCAACTAACTCCTCCAACATCAACAAACGCGCCATAAGGAACAAATCTTTTAACAGTTCCATCAACAATTTTATTAACAAAATTTGTTCTCCAAAAAACTTCTTCGTTCGCAGCTCTTGTTCTGTCATCTAAAATTTTAATAGATGCAATAATTCTTTTTTCTTCGGTATTAATTGAAGTTGCAATTGCTTCAATTTTTTTTTGTAAATAAGATTTTGGATTAACTTGACGATAAGAACAAATTTCATCTTCTGGAATAATAATTTGGTAATCTCCCAATTTCCCAACCAGCGCCCCACTATCTTTAACATCAGAAATAACGCAACTAAATGATTCTCCAAGTTTAATATTTCTTGCATTTTGATTTTCTAATTCAATTTTAGCCGCTTTTTTTTGTGATGCCAAAACCAAACCATCTTCATTTTTTTTGCCCATTGTAACAACAGAAAATCTATCACCTATTTTCATTGAAGAAAAATTTTCAACTTCATCTTTTGGTATAAACGCATCAATTTTCCCGCCAATGTTAAAAATTAAACCTTCATCTTTAATTGAAATAACTATTCCTTGATTTAGGTTTTCTTTTCCGTATTTAACAAATGTTTTTTCAATTTCTTTTAAATTAAATTTTGTATCCATATTAACTCCAAAAAATAAGGACGCAACAACGCCCTTTATGCTTGAAGTTCCTCATAAAAATCAACAAGCACGTTTTTCATTTCTTTATATAAGAATTTAACAACTTTGATATTTGATGCAATAAAGTCAAATCCAACAACTAACCCATTTAAAATTTTTAAGTTTTGAATTTCGCATGCATTAACAATAGCATCTAAAACAATGTAAGCTTCTTCTCTAAGGTCGCTTCTAAGACGAGTTGTGTAATCAATTTCTGTCATCATGTCGTTAGCCAATTTTTTTATTTCATCAAAATATTTAGAGCAATTAACTTCCTTAACTTCATCTTTTTGAGTTTCAATTTCAAAATCTTTTTCCATAAACTACTCCTATTTGTAATTAATTCTACCACAACGGTGGAAAAATAAAAAACAAATTTTAAATATCTTTAATTTAAAGTTGATTATAAAAAATTGATATGTTATACTTTTTTAAAACTAAAAACAAGTAAACGGAGAATAAAATGATACAAGTTGTTAATGTAACGCTTCAATTTGGCGGAAGAGTTCTTTTTAAAGATGTTAATTTAAAATTTTCAAAAGGAAATTGTTATGGAATAATTGGCGCAAATGGCGCAGGAAAATCAACATTTTTAAAAGTTTTAACAGGAGAACTAGAACCAAACAAAGGCGAAGTTTTAATTAGTTCAAACGAAAGAATGTCGGTTTTAGAGCAAAACCAAAATAAATACGACGATAAAACAGTTTTAGAAACTGTTCTTCTCGGTCATAAAAGATTGATGGAAATTCAAAAGCTTAAAGATGAACTTTATGCAAAAGAGAATTTTTCGGAAGAAGACGGAATTTTAGCTGGCGAACTTGAAACCGAGTTTGCTGAACTTGGCGGTTGGGAAGCAGAAAGCGAAGCAAAAACATTGCTTTCTGGAATTGGTATTAATGAAAATTTATTCGATAAATTGATGAGCGAAATAGACCCAAAACAAAAGGTTAAAGTTCTTTTAGCACAAGCATTGTTCTTAAATCCAGACATATTGATTTTAGACGAACCAACAAACAATTTAGATTTTAAAACTACAAGATGGCTTGAAAATTATCTTTTAAATTTCGAAAACATAGTTATAATTGTTTCGCATAACCGCCACTTTTTAAACAAAGTTTGCACCCATACTTGTGATGTTGATTACGGCGAAATTAACATGTATCTTGGCAACTACGATTTCTGGTATGAAACAAGCCAGTTGATGGCAAGGCAAGCAAAAGAACAAAACAAAAAGGCAGAACAACGAGCAAAAGAACTTAAAGAATTTATTGCAAGATTTGCGGCAAATGCTTCAAAGTCTAAACAAGCAACATCAAGAAAAAAAGAGCTAGAAAAACTAACAATTGACGATTTTAAACCATCATCAAGAAAATATCCTTATATAAATTTTGAATACACTCAAGAAATAGGAAAAGAAATTTTAAATGTTAAAAATTTAACAAAAAAAGGAATGTTCAATAATTTATCTTTCACAGTTGGCAGAGATGATAAAATTGCAATTTTATGTTCAAACGGACTTGCAGTAACAACCTTATTTAACATTTTGGCTGGTCTAGAAGAACCAGATAGCGGAAGCGTTACTTGGGGAAAAACAACCAAAGTTTCATACTTGCCACAAGATAACAGAAGTTATTTTGAAAAATGCAATCTTTCTTTGGTTGATTGGCTAAGACAATTTTCAAAAGACCAAACGGAAACATATATAAGAAGTTGGCTTGGAAGAATGCTTTTTTCTGGCGAAGAAGCGCTTAAAGAAGCAAATGTTTTGTCTGGTGGCGAAAAAGTTAGATGCATGATGGCAAAAATGATGTTAGAAGGCGGAAATGTTGTTTTGTTAGATGAACCAACCAACCACTTAGATTTGGAAAGCATAACATCACTTAACAAAGGAATGATAAACTTTAAAGGAGTTATGATTTTTGCATCTCACGACCAAGAAATTGTTGAAACTGTTGCAAACAGAATTATAGACATCGTTGATGAAAACACAATAATTGACAAACAATGCACATACGAAGAATACATTGGAGTTTAAACATAAAGAGGATATAAATGAAAATTGTTTTTCAAAGAGTTAAAAACGCAAGTTTAAAGATAAACGGAACACTAATTTCGCAAATCGATAACGGAATTGTTGCATATGTTGGTTTCAGCCAAAGCGACAACGAAACATGTTTAGACTATATGGTTAATAAATTATCCGGAATTAGAATTTTTAATGATGAAAATGGAAAAATAAACCTGCCAAATTCTGGCGAATTTTTAATTGTTCCAAATTTTACTTTATTTGCAGAAACAAGTCATGGCTTTCGCCCTAGTTTTATAAATGCACAATCACCCGAAATAGCAAAAGATTTGTTCAATAAATTTGTTAAAAAATTAGAAGATAAAAATCCTAACAAAATTAAAACAGGCGTTTTTGGGGCTGACATGGAAATAACCCAAACAAATGACGGGCCAATTACAATAATTTTAGAAAATTAACATTATTAGATAATGTTAATTTTTTTATTATGCGTCATCAATCAAGTTGTCTAAATATTCAACAAAATTAATTATAATTTCATTAGCAACTAACATTCCCTTTTCTGTTAATCTTAAAAAATCATCTTCAATTTTTATAAAACCATTTTTTTTGTAAGATGCTATCTTTTTTGCATATCTTTTTTCTAAATCTAAATATTTTAATTTATAATCACTTAATTTAAGCCCAGTGCTTGTTCTAAGCGCCAACATAACAGTTTCTTCTGCACATTGCTTTTTAGTTAACTTTTCATAAGAAATTATGTTCTTTTCTTCTAATTCTTTAATGTTAAATTTTTTACAATTGCCCCAATATTCACAATAATCACTAAAATTTTCGGTGTTAGCAAATCTTTCGTTTTTATAAAATGAATGAGCAGAAAGCCCAACTCCTAAATAACTTCCCCTATTCCAATAAACATTATTATGTTTTGATTCAAACCCTTTTTTGCAAAAATTTGAAATTTCATAGTGGCTAAACCCTAATTTTTTCAAAACTTTGACGGCGGTTTCATATTGCTTAACAATGTATTCATCATAAATTTGTTTTGTAATAATTTCTTTTAGTTTTGTTCCATCTTCTATTTGCAACATGTAACACGAAAAATGAGTAACAAACTTGCTTGTTTGTTTAATAAATCTTTTTACATCAAACACGCTTTGGAAAGGCAACCCTAAAATAAAATCAACAGAAATGTTTTTAAAACCAATTTCTTTTGCTTGTTTTAAAATTGAAAAAACATTTTTTTTATAATGTTTTGCTTCTTCCTTATTTTTTAACCTGCCAACATATAAAAGCGATTTTTTGTTAAAAGTTTGAACCCCAAAACTAATTCTGTTAATTCCAATTTTTTTATAAAAATTTAATTTATTAACAGTTGTTGAGTTTGGATTCAACTCAATTGTTATCTCAACATCTTTGGAAACATCAAAACATTTTTTTATTGTTTCAACAACATCTTTTATATGTTTTTCATCAACAACCGATGGCGTTCCGCCGCCAATATAGATTGTTTTAACAATATATTCTTTAAAAAGGTTGCTTTTTAATTTAATTTCATTTAGTAAAGATTTAAAATAATCTTCATGGCTAAAATTAGGGTTAGAAAAAGAGCAAAAGCCACAATAGTAACATTTGCTGCTACAAAACGGAACATGAACATAAATTGAAAGTTCTTTCATTTCAATTTAACTCCTAATAAAAACAACTAGTTTTCATCTAATTTAAGAATACTCATAAATGCTTCGCTAGGTAATTCAACAGAGCCAATTTGCCTCATTTTCTTCTTTCCTGCTTTTTGCTTTTCAAGCAATTTTCTTTTTCTGGATATATCACCGCCATAGCATTTCGCCAAAACATCTTTTCTCATTGCCTTAACTGTTTCTCTTGCAATAACTTTGTTTCCAATAGACGCTTGAATAGGAACTTCAAAAAGTTGGCGAGGAATAACATTTTTAAGTTTTTCTGCAACTGCTCTCCCTCTTGCATAAGCCTTATCTTTGTG
The DNA here is from genome assembly GCA_944383945.1 of uncultured Clostridia bacterium. Lineage (GTDB taxonomy): Bacteria > Bacillota > Clostridia > Christensenellales > UBA1242 > UMGS687. The sequence goes on along the minus strand of CALWRL010000019.1, from coordinate 1,624 downwards.
AACAATTAAACTGAGTGCATCGCAAATTTCGCCGTTAAGCAAAATGTCCAATTTAACAAGTTCGCTTGGCTCAAAACCAACAAATTCATAATCTAAACTAGCATAGCCCCTTGTTCTAGATTTTAAGCTGTCAAAAAAATCATAAATAATTTCATTAAGAGGTAACTTATAAATTAATTTAACCCTTGACGCATCTAAATATTGCATGTCTAAATAAACACCTCTTTTGTCTTGGCAAAGTTCCATAATAGAACCAACATATTGTGGCGGTGTTAAAATTTGTGCTTTAACCATAGGTTCTTCAATTCGTTCAATATCTGTTGGTTTTGGAAGAAGCGAAGGATTAGAAACCGAAATCATATCTCCGTTTGTTTTATAAACATTATAAGAAACACCAGGTGCTGTTGTTATTAAGTCTAAATTAAATTCTCGCTCTAACCTTTCGGTTATAATTTCCATATGCAAAAGCCCCAAAAATCCACATCTAAAACCAAAGCCTAATGCAGTAGAACTTTCAGGCGTAAAAGCAAGAGATGCATCGTTTAATTTCAATTTTTCAAGAGCATCTTTAAGGTCATTATATCTAGACCCATCAACCAAAAATATTCCACTAAAAACAACTGGAATTGCCTCTTTGTAACCAGGAAGTGGCTCTTTTGCTGGATTATTAAAATCAGTTATTGTATCTCCAACTTTCGTTTCAGAAACATTTTTTATGCTAGCACAAAGATATCCAACCTCTCCCGCTTTTAATGAATCACACGAATGCATTTGAGGAGAAAAATATCCAACTTCTGTAACTTCAAAAACTTTCTTTGTTTCCATCATTTGAATTTTTGTTCCAACACAAACACTTCCATCAACAATTCTAACAATGCAAATTGCCCCTTTAAAATTGTCATACGCGCTATCAAAAATCAATGCCTTTAATGGCGCATTTTCATCTCCTTTCGGCGCAGGAACATAATCAACAATCATATCTAAAACACTTTTAATGTTAGTTCCCTCTTTTGCAGAAATTGCAGGAGCAATTGACGCATCTAGCCCAATAACATCTTCAATTTCTTTTCTTGTTCTTTCAACATCAGCACTAGGTAAATCAATTTTATTAATAACAGGTAAAATTTCAAGATTATTATCTAGCGCCAAATAGCAATTTGCTAGTGTTTGCGCCTCAACGCCTTGTGCCGCATCAACAATCAAAATAGCTCCCTCGCAAGCAGCAAGAGAACGCGAAACTTCATAAGTGAAATCAACATGCCCAGGAGTGTCAATTAAATTTAAGGTGTAATTAACACCATCTTTAACATAATTCATTTTTGTTGGCGTTAATTTAATTGTTATTCCTCTTTCTTTTTCAAGCTCCATGCTATCTAAAAGTTGGCTTTCCATATCCCTTTTAGCAACAGTGTTTGTTTCTTCTAAAAGCCTATCTGCCAATGTACTTTTGCCGTGATCTATGTGTGCAACAATTGAAAAATTTCTAATTTTATCCATTCTCGAATTCATGAAATATATTATAAATAAAAGAAAAGCTTTCAGCAAGTTTTTTAATTAAATTTTAAAAATAGTTTTTAAAAACAACTTTTTATGATACAATAATATTATCATAAAAGGTGGTTTA
>CALWRL010000018.1 GCA_944383945.1 uncultured Clostridia bacterium | reverse complement strand
CAATGGTTTGTAAAAATCAATCAATATATCTAATAACTGATAGTGGATAGTTGAAAGATATAAAAAAACTCCAAAGAATATATTGGAGTTTTTTTATGTATATTTGTTGTTTTAATTAATCATTCTAACAGGTAAAATTAAGAATTTAAATTCTTCATTATCAACAGGTGTAATAACGCAAGGATTTGTAGGTTGATTAAAATTCAATTTAATAAATTCGTTAGATAAGTTTCTAGATGCTTCCATAAAATATCTTGCATTAAAAGCAATCTTTAAATCTTTACCCTTAAATGAAACATTAACATTTTCAGAAATATTTCCTATGTCGGAATTAGATGTTATTTCCATGTTGTTTTCTTTGATATCAAATTTAACAAGATTGTTTTGTCCAATTTTTGAAAGAAGCGAAGCTCTATCCAAAGCATCTTCAAATTGTGTTTTGTTTATAACAACAGATGTTTCAAAATTGTTTGGTATTATTTGTTTGTAATTTAAAAATTCACCTTCTAATAATTTAGATATAATCTTTGTGTCTTTCAAATCAATCATTATAGAATTTTTTAAAATGTATATGTTAATAATTTCTTGGTTATCTTCTAAAATTCTAGAAATCTCGTTTAAACTTCTAGAAGGAACAATAACATTTGTTTTTACAGTAGAGTGCTTTAACTCTTTACTGCAATATGCTAAACGATAACCATCAAGAGCAACAGCATTGATGTTCTTTTCATTTATTTCAAGTAAACAACCTTTTAAAATTGGTCTGCTATCATCAACAGCAACAGAAAAAATTGTTTTGTTAATTAAATCTTTAAAATCACATTGATTGATTGCAAAAAAATCGTTTGAATCAATTTTGTTAAAATCTGGATATTCCATAGGATTATAACATTGAATTGACCCAACACTATCTGTGTATTTAATTTTTAACTGATTTTTTTCATTAAGTGTAAGTTCTATTTTTTCCTTTGTTAATTTTTTTATAAATTCAGCAAAAAATTTTCCAGGAACAACAGTTTGCCCTTCAACTTTAACTTCTGCTTTAATTTTCTTTTCAATTCCAAGATCGCCATCTGTTGCGCTAATAATTAAACAATCATTATCTGCAACAAGTTTAATTCCTTCCAAAATAGGATTTGTTGTTTTAACAGAAATAGCTCTTGAAACTTTGATAACTGCTTCGCTTAAATCTAAACCATCACATACTATTTGCATAATGAAAACTCCTTTATTAATTGTATAAATATATTATATCAAATTAATCTTTTTTTTTCAATTGTTTTAATAAAAGTTTCAAAAAAACAGCGCCCTTTCTTTTATTTAATTTTATAGATAAATAATATTAATCTTAATATAGAAAGTGGAAATGTTAATAACTTTTAATAAAATCAATATATAGGTTTTTACACGATTAATAAAACAAAAATAACACAAAATACGCAAATTTTTACAAACAAGAAAATGTTAATAATTTGTTGAAAGATTATTTTCTTTATCAACATTTCAACAAAAAAATTTTAATTATGTTTATATATTTTTATTTTGACAATATTTAACAATGTTGTATAATACAAAGACTAAACAAATAATAGTGAGGTAAAAAAGTGAACAAAAAGGTTTTTTCAATTTTTGCAATGATTTTATGTGTGTGCTTTTGTTTTGCAGGGTGCAACCTTTTTCCTGAAAACGAAACAGCTATAAAAAATCAAATAGTAGTAGAAACTGGTGGGGTAACAATATCACGAGAAGATTTTATTAATGGTTATAATAATTACTATTCAACATTTTATAATCAGGCAAATGGTGATAGTAATGTTGCATTAAACTCATTAATCAAATATTTAGTTTCAAAAGAATTATATTTAAATGATGCAAAAAAATTGGTTGAAAATGGAGTTATAACATTAACTAATACCGAGAAAAATTATCTATGGCACACAACCTACACTTCTATTATTACAAACATCGAATCGTTTGAAGAAGCGGTTAAAAAAGAATTGGATAAACAAGAAGAAGATAAAGACGAAGAAGATAAAAAACAAGAAACAAACTTTATCTACACACCATATGAAAAAAAAGCAAAGATAGTTTTTAATGAAGAAACCAAACAATATGAAATTGTTATTATAAAGAAAATATTAGTTGTTAAAACAAACGAAGAAGGCGAAGATGAATATGAATATGTTGAAATAAGTGAAGCTTTGGATTATGATGACGACAATTTAGAACTTTTCGACATTAATTATGTTTATGAAAGTATAGCTAAAAACAAATTATATTCAGATAAACAAGAATTAACAGAAGAAGAACAAGAAAATAAATTAATTACAATGGAATCTTTAAGAAGATATGTAAACCAACTTAAAGATAACGAAGAAGGTAAAAATTTATCTACAATAAGTAAAGAAGTTTTTGAAAGGGAAGTTAACAGGATATACAACATACTTTACGAAAACATGTTAATTAACAAACTTTATGAATATAAAACAGAAGGAATTAATATTAATTCAGAAGACTTTTTAAATTTCTACCTTTCAAAAGTTAAAGCCTCATATGATAGATATTATAAAGATCCAGACGTTTTCATTAAAGAATTAACAACAACAGTTGGTTCAGCAAACTATTATGGAAGTTATGGAAGTGGTTCTAACAGTATTGCAGATGTTTTCTACGTTCCAACAAAAGATTTAACAGAAAATTTCTTCTATGTAACACACATAGTTGTTAACCTAACAGAAACACAAGTTCAAAAAATTAACAAATTAAAAGAATATTGTGAAGCAAACGGAAAAAGCGAAGAATACTATCTAGAAGAATTTAATAAAATTGTTCCAAACACTTCGGATGAAGTTATAAATCAAGTTATAGACATAATGTTTAAACTTGAAAAAGGAAACATAACACAAGCAGAATACGACCAAAAATTGCTAGAAATTATAGGCTCAAAATTGTTGATGGTTGATGAAAGAGATTCCGAAGGATATGTTACAGAAGATGTTAAAACAATTCAAGAAATGATTGCATCGTTATACAGAGAGTTAGATGAAATCTATGTAAAATATTATGGTGTAAAAGACACGGAAATTGTTCTTCATGGCCATAGTTACATTCCAACTGAAACAGGTGTTTTAGCAAATGGTGCAATTAATGAACAAGCAGTTTTAGATTATCAAAACGAAAGAGCAGATAAGTTTAATGAATATATTTACAAGTATAGTGTGGACACCGGAACAATTCAAATTCAAAATTCAATTTTTGGCGGAAGCAGTGAAAACTGGTACTTGTATGCTATGGGCGATGGAGAAACAGACAACGGCTTTGTAGATCAATTTGTAGAATGCGCAAGAGAATTATATAAAAACGGAACAATAACAGGAGTTAACACTGTTTTAATGCAAAACTGGCAAACCAAAGATGGAGTTGAAACATTGCAAACTCAAAGCACAGCATTTAGTACAATGATGTATGGCGGACAAGTTAACAATTTATTTGAATGTTTTGATAACGAAAAATTCACATTAGAAGATTTGTTAGCAGAAGAAGCAGGAAATGGCAAATATTACTCACTTTATAAAATGGATCAATACAGACTTGGCTTAACAATGAATAAAACTCTTTTCGATTTGGTTTTTGAAGAATATTACAATGCAATGTATGAAGAAAAGGTTGCTGTTTATGAAGATGAAATATTAAAAGATATAGACTTTACACCAAACCTAGATGTTATTAAAGATTTACTTTATTAATAAAAAAATGCTGATTATTCAGCATTTTTTATTTTTTAATTATTTGTTTTGCTTTCAAAAGATTTGCAAAAATGAGCGTTGTTATTGTTGCCTTTTGTAACTTTAATTGTTTTCATTTTGCAGTTGCAACCATCTTGATTATAAACACAATCGCAAACATCACAACAAACGCCTTCGTTATTGTTAAAATTGTCTTCCATTTTTAACCTCCAATTTATTATTTGTTTTTTTAAAAAAATTATTAATTAAAAATATAAATAATATTAAAATAAAAAATATATTTAAATAAATTTGAAAAAATATCAAAATAATATATAATAAAAATATGATTATAGAAGAAACAAAAGTAAGTATTTTAGAGCAAGTTTTTACAAAAATAAATCCAATAAAAAATAAAAACGAAAAAAAACAAATTAAATTAATTGTTGGGTTAGGAAATCCTGAAAAAAAATATGATAATACTTATCACAATTTAGGGTTTATTTTTGTAGATAATTTAGCAAAAAAACTAAATATAAATATAAAGAAAAAAGAGTGTAAAGCACTAACTGGCGAAGGTTTTATTGAAAGAGAAGAAACAGCAATAAATTCTAAAACAGGTAAAATTGAAACAAGGAAAATAAGAAACAAAATAATTTTAGCAAAGCCTCAAACTTTTATGAATTTAAGCGGAGAAGCTGTTTTATCATTAATAAAAAAATATAAAATTTCATTAGATAAAATTCTTATAGTTTTAGACGATATAGACATAGATGTTGGAACTTATAGATATCGTGAAAACGGAAGTGCCGGAACTCATAACGGGCTTAGAAACATTGTTTTAAATTTAAAATCAACAGATTTTAAAAGGCTTAGAATAGGAATAGGCAAAAGTGAAAAAATGGACTTAGTTGATTATGTTCTTTCAAAAATTTCAAAAGAAAATATGGAAAAAATTCAACAAGCAATAGACAGAGCAAGTGAATATATAATTGATTTAGTAAGTTAATAAATAAAAAAAAGGATTTTTTAATCCTTTTTTAATTTCCATTAATTATTTCTTTAACTGCTGTTACAAATGATTTTATTTTTCCATTTTCCTTGATTTGTTCTGTGATTTTGTCCCTTGCATGAATAATAGTTGTGTGGTCTCTACCGCCGAATGTTTTTCCAATAACAACCAAAGGCAAATCTAACATTTCACAAATTAAATATATTGCAATCATTCTAGGTTCAACTATTTCTTTATTTTTCTTTTTACCAACAATATCTGCTTTAGAAACAGAAAAATATTTACAAACGGCATTAATAATTGAATCTGGGTTTAAATCTTCTCTTTTTTCATCTAATTCTTCTTTTAAAGCTTCTTTTGCTTCTTCAATTGTAGCCGATGGTTTTCCAAGAAGTGTTGCCAAAAAGTAAACCTTAGACAAAAGACCTTCCATTTCTCTAATGTTAGTGTCAACTTTTTCTGCTATGAAGTTTATAACATCATCGTCTATAAAATATTTTTCAAGTTGAGCTTTTTTTCTTAATATTGCAACTCTTGTTTCAAAATCTGGAACTTGCATATCTTGAATAAAACCGCTAGCAAAACGAGATTTTAAACGGTCGCTTAAAGTTGCAATTTCTTTTGGAGGTCTATCTGAAGCAATAATAATTTGTTTGTTGTTTTGAAACAAATCGTTAAAAGTGTGGAAAAACTCTTCTTGAGTTTCGTTTTTATTGCTTATAAATTGAATGTCATCAACCATTAAAACATCGGTGTTTCTGTATTTTTCTCTAAATTTGTTAATGTTTAATTCTTTTGCAGAACCGTGCAAACTGTTGATATAGTCGTTTGTAAATTGTTCACAGGTTACATATTTAAGTTTTAAGTTAGGGTTTTCTTTTGAAATAAAATTTCCAATTGCATGAAGAAGGTGAGTTTTTCCAAGCCCGCTTCCACCATAAATAAACAAAGGATTAAATCTTTTACCAGGATTTTCTGCAACTGAGTGAGCAGCAGCATAAACAATTTGATTGCATTTTCCAACAACAAAATTATCAAAAGTAAATTTAGGGTCAAACGAACTAGATTGCTGTTCATCTTTTTCTATAACTGTTTGTTTAGAATCTGGCTTATTTTTTTTAAGATATTCTTTTTTTTCAATAGGGTCTAAAATTTCAAAAGAAACTTCTTCTCCAAAAACATCTTTAATAGCCTCTTGCAATTGTTCGTTGTGTCTTTTTATAACTTGTTTTTTAGCATATTCTGTGTTAGCAACCAAAATTAATTTTTCGGAAGATGGAAAATCTAAAACTTCAAGAGGTTCTATCCAAAGTTCAAAAGAAACGGCGCTAACCATTATTTCAATTTTATTTAATACTTGTTTCCAAAGCGTTTGTAATTCTTTCATTTTTATCCTCGATTTGTATTATATCACAAAATAATAAATTTGTATCATAGTTTAACAAAAAATTATTTAACATACAAACAAAAAAATAGTTTGACATCATGTTATTATTAATATATAATCAAAATTACTTGTTAAATAGAATTTTCAAGTAATTTATAAGGAGGGAAATAATGAAAAGAACATATCAACCAAAAAAGCGTCAAAGAAGTAAAGTTCATGGTTTTCGTGAAAGAATGAAAACAAAAAGCGGAAGAAATGTTATTAAAAGACGCAGAAACAGAGGAAGAGCAAAACTTTCTGCATAAGGGGGCAAATCATGTTGCCTAAGGAAAATCGTTTAAAAAAAAATAAACAGTTCAATTATATTTACAAACATGGTTTAACAAAGCACGAACAAATTCTTTCAATGAGTTATATAAAAACAAAATTTAAACCCTTTAAAATTGGATTTACTGTCAGTAAAAAAATTGGGAACAGTGTTGTAAGAAGCAGGGTTAAAAGATTATTAAGAGAAGCAGTTAGATTAGAAATAAAAAAATTTAACGAAAACTATAACTACATTTTTATTGCTAGAGAAAGCATAGTTGATAAAAGCCTAATTGAAATAAGAGAAGTTGTAAATAATTTGTTAAATAAATCAGGCTTATTAATTAAAGAAGAAAACAAGCCACAAGGCAATTATATAGATGAAAATAATTAAAATTTTAACATATCCAATTAGGATAGTTTTTATTGCTATAATAAAGATTTATAAATATTTAATAAGCCCAATTTTGCCAAACACATGTGGGTTTACGCCAACGTGTTCAACCTACATGGAACAGGCAATTAAAGAATTTGGACCGTTTAAAGGATTTTGGTTAGGGTTAAAAAGAATTTCTAAGTGTAGGCCAAAAGGAAAATTTGGATATGATCCAATTCCTCTAAATATTAAAGGAGATGTAAAATGGCTAATATAGTTAATTTCTCAAATTATATAGGAGCAGTTGCAATAAACAAGCCAACAGGTGTTTGGGAACAAATTATTATGGCTTTTCACAATGGCATTCCTAATTACGCATGGGCAATAATAATTTTTACTCTTGTTTTAAAGATTGTTCTTCTACCTATTGATTTTTTTAATAGGAGAATGACTGTTAAAAACACAAAAGTTCAAGCGCTTGTTCAACCAGAAATTGAAAAAATTCAAAAAAAATATGGCAACAATAAGCAAATGATAAACCAAAAAACAATGGAAATTTACAAAAAGTATAATTACAATGTTACAGGTTCTTGTGCGCTTATGATAGTTTATATGGCATTAACATTGTTTATTTTTATAACGTTGTTTTCTGGACTTAATTCAATGGCTGCATACAAAGTTGGGTTTCAATTTCAAGAAATGGAAAAAACTTATGATTTAGCAGTTGAAGAAACAGGATATGATGTTTATTTAAACGCATACAATCAAAAAAGAGATGAAATTTATAATTCAGAATATACAATCGCATACAACGAAAAGAAAGAACAAATAATCGCAGAAAAAGGTTCAAGCGATTTAACCCCAGAAGAACTAGAAACAATATCAAATTACGCTAAACAAAAAGCACAAGAAAAAATTAACCAACAAGAAAGCGTAAACCAAATGATTGTTGCTGCAACAACAGCAACAGGTGGAAAAACAGAGGAACAGTTTTTAAATGAAATTAATTTAAAAGTTAAAGAAACATATAACAATGTTAAAGATAGCTGGCTATGGATAGATAATGTTTGGAAAAGTGATGTTCCATGGACAAATTCAATAACAAGTTATGATGAGTATGTTTCTCTTGCAAGAATAACTTATGTTAAAGAGTTAAAAGAAGGTCAAGAAGAAACATTCAATCTTAGATTGGAAGCAAACAAAGAAGCAGATAAATTAAAATATGAAAAAGTTATTTCTGCAATAGAAAGCGAAAATAGAGTTAATGGTTACATGATAATACCTATTTTGGCAGTTGTTATAAATGTTTTGTCTATGCTTGCAACCCAAGGAAAACTTAAATTTAAGAGAAAGAAAAATCAAACAGAAGAAGAAAAAAAGGCAAAAGCACCAGGCGGACTTTTAATGTTAATTTTAATTCCAGGTTTAATGTTTTATATTACATTAAGTTATAATGCAGTTTTTGGTTTATACATTTTAATGAGTTCTCTATTTGGACTTGCAACAACTCCATTAATAAACTTATGTATAACTAAATTAGATGACTATTTAGAAAAAAGAAGAAATAAAAAATCGGAAGGAGAACCTTCTTATAAAAGATAAAAGGAGAAAACATGAAAAGTTGTGAAGGTATTGGAAAAACAATTGAAAAAGCAATTGAAAATGCACTTTTAGAACTTAAAGCAACTAGGGAAGATGTTGACATTAAAATAATAGATGAAGGTGGTCTTTTTAAAAAAGCAAAAGTTTTGGTAACAATATCAGAAGAATGTTTAGATAAATATGAAAACAGAAAAAACATTTCAGAAGATGAAGAAACAGAAGAAGTTTTAGATGTTAAAGCAATTTTTGCAGAAATTCCATCTTTAATAAAAGACGAGAAGGAAGAAAAGAAAGAAATCAAAGAACAAGAAAAGCTAGAAAAAAAAGATATTAAAGAGAAAGAAAAACAAGAAAAGAAGGAACATAAAAGCAAAGAAAAAATTTCTGGCGTTGAATTTATTAAAGGCTTTTTAGAACTTTTCAAAACAGATTATCAAGTATATTGCCAAGAAAGTGAAGAAGAAATAATCGTTAAAGTTGAAGGCGGAAACACAGGAGATTTAATTGGTTACAGAGGCGAATGTTTAAATGCAATTCAATACATTGCTTCTGTTGTTGAAACCGAGTTTAGCGGAAAAAGAAAGAAATTTATTTTAGACATCGAAAACTATCGTCAAAAAAGAGAGGAAACTCTTAAAGCATTGGCACACAGAATGGAAAATAAAGTTATCAAAACAAAAAGACCAATGAAATTAGAACCTATGATAGCAAACGAAAGAAGAATTATTCACACAGAATTGCAAAAAAGCGAATATGTAACAACAACTAGCAAAGGAACTGAACCTGCAAGATATATAGTAATTCTTCCAAAAAACGAAGAGCAAGAAGAAAACACAAACCAAGATTGTTGATTTAAAGATTATAATGTGATAATATAAAGGATATGAAAAAAATATTTTCTATCCTTTTTTTAATATGTTTAGGATTATTGTCTTTAAGTTTTTTGCAAACAAATCAAAAAACAGTTTTTGCTGAAACAACAAATCAAGTTGTTGTTATTTTTAATTCATCTACTATTTTTAAAGAAGCTTCATCATCTAGCGAAGTTGTTGACGAAGTTTTATTTGGAACAAATCTTGTTTTAGAAGATGAAAATTTATTCTATGATGGAACAGTAAGTTTTTACAAGGTAAACAACAATGGAAAAATTGGATATATTGTTTCAAATGCTGTTATAAAAGAAACAGAGTTTCTTGAAAAAAAGTTAGACCCTAACGCAAAAATAATAAAAGAAAATGTTAATATCTATGTTGATAAAAATGACAGTGAAGAGAGTAAACTAAAAATAGACGGGAAAGAAGTTGTTTTAAAACAATATCAAGAAGTTAAAATAATTGATGGTTATGATAAAAACAAAGAATATAATAAAATAATGTTTGAGTTAGATGGAAAAATATTAACAGGTTATGTGAAATCTGAAAATCTTATAGTTGAAGGTTTTAACGGAACAATAATATTAGTTATCTTCATATTTTTGCTTGTAGTATCAATTATTGTTTCAATAATTTTAACAACAAGAAAAAAAAGAAAGAAAAGTAAAAAACTAAAATCATAATAAGATTAAAAGGGGGAGTTTATGAAAGTTTTAATGATCAACGGAAGTCCAAGAGAAAAAGGTTGCACTTTTACAGCACTTAATATTATTGCAAAAAAATTAAATGAGCAAGGAATTGAAACAAACATAATAAATGTTGGAAGCAAAAACATTGCTGGTTTTGGAGCAGAAGGAAGCGAAGAAAACAATTTTGTTAAAAGCATTGCCCAAACAATCAAAGATTACGATGGTTTTGTTTTTGGTTCGCCTGTTTATTATGCTTCGCCAAACGGAACGCTAATAAGTTTTTTGGATAAACTTTTCATGATGTGCAAAGATTTTGTTCAAAAGCCAGCTTGTTGCATTGTTTCTTGCAGAAGGGGAGGAGCATCAAGTTCGATTGATGTTTTAAATAAATATCCGCAGTTTTATTCAATGCCATTAATTTCTTCTAACTATTGGAATATGATTCATGGAAACACGCCAGAGGAAGTTTTAAAAGATGAAGAAGGCGTTCAAACAATGGAATTGTTGGGAGAAAACTTGGCATGGATTTTAAAGTGTATTGAGGCTGGAAAAGAAAAAGGAATAAATTCGCCAAAAATTCCAGAAAAAATAAAAACAAATTATATTAAATAAAAAATAAAATATAAAATAAAAAATTAAAAAAAATAAATAAAAAACGCCAAATTTTAATGATTGGCGTATTTTTTTTATTAATATCTGAATTTTTTTCTTATTTTTAAATTTCTTTTAAATTTATTTTCGCTTTCTTCTTTTTTCTCATTTACATTAATATCTTTTCCAATATTATCTTTGTTTTCTTTTAATTCTTGTGAAGTTGAATTGGTTTCTTGACTTTGTAACAAAGCCATTCTTGATTCTTCTTCTTTTTTCTGCTGGCGTTCAAACTCTTCATTTAAAGCATTTATATTTTTTTTAATTTTTTCGCTAACAATTTCTGCTGCCTCAATCTTAGCTTTATCAAAAATTTTCTGAACC
>CALWRL010000017.1 GCA_944383945.1 uncultured Clostridia bacterium | reverse complement strand
AGAACTTGCTTACTTTATTAAAAAAAGCACGGTTATTTTAGAAATTGCCGATAATTTAGGTGTTAAAACACCAGAACAAGCCAAAAATCAACTGGGAAATCAAGCTTCATTTGAAAAGAAAACTGATGGCAAAATTAAAACAAGAAACTACACAAAAGAAGATTTAAGCGCTCTTTTTGATAGCCTTGAAGAAGTTGAAATTTGAGGTGACTAAATGGAAAATATAGAAAAAGAAATTTCAGAAATTTTGCAATCAAGAAGGGCAAGTGCAATTTCTAAATCTGAAGAAAACTTAAAAAAAGCAAGGCAAAACATTAACTTTAAAAATCTTGAAAAAGAAGAGGCTGAATTAAAGTTTGAAATTGCTAATTTACTTGCAGATGGGAAAGAAAACGAAGCCAAAATTTTAAAATTAAAAATTAATGATATTCAAAAAAGTAAATGTGAAATTTTAAAAGAAATTGGTTTAAAGTTAGATGATATATTTCCTCAATATGCTTGCAAAATTTGCAATGACACAGGAAGAAATAATTGCGAATGCAAAAAAGAAATAAAAAATTTAATTTTGCTTAAATCTTGTGGATTAGACAAAAATTGTTTAGAAAGTTTTTCTGATGCAAAATTTAAAGACAAGAAGACATCTTTAATTTTTAGCAAAATGGAAGAATGGAGCAAAAAATTTCCTAATGTTTCAAAAAACACAATATTTATTTCTGGTGGAACAGGAACAGGAAAAACATTCCTTTCAAAGTGTATTATTAAAGAACTTTTAAAGAAACAAATTTTGGTTTATTACACTACGTCATATTCGTTAAATAAAACATTTTTAAAGTCTATTAAAGAACAAAATGCGTTTGACAATATATTAAATAGCGAAGTTTTAGTTATTGATGATCTTGGAACAGAACCGGTTATTAATAACATAACAATAAATAATTTATATCATGTTTTAAATGAAAGAGCGGTTGCTAATAAATCTACAATAATAAATTCTAATTTAAATGCAGAAGAAATTTTAGATAGATATGGTGAAAGAATTTTTTCCAGAATATTTAACAAACGAACAGGGCTTGCAATAAAATTAGAAGGCGAAGATTTAAGAATTAAAGGTTAGGAGAGTAATATGTTATATGATGTTTTAATTATTGGTGGTGGACCTGCGGCATTAACTGCTGCAATTTATTCACGCAGAGCAGGAAAAAGTGTTTTGGTTATTGAAAGAATGGTTCCAGGTGGACAAATTGCTTTAACTAGCACTGTTGAAAATTATCCTGGAATTATAAAAACCGATGGAGTAACATTGGCAACAATGATGTTTGACCATGCAACATCATTAAAAACAGAGTTCGTTTTTAGCGATGTTTTGGAGTTTGATTTAAACGGAAAAATTAAAAAGGTTAAAACTCATGAAGGAACATTTGAAGGCAAGTGTATCATATTATGTTTAGGAGCATCAGCTAAACAACTTAACTTAGAAAATGAGAAAAAATTCTTAGGAAGAGGTGTTAGTTATTGTGCAACATGCGATGGTGCTCTTTACAGGGATAAAATCGTTGCCGTTGTTGGCGGCGGAAACACTTCGCTTGAGGATTCTTTATATTTATCTGGTTTGGCAAAAAAAGTTTATTTAATTCACCGAAGAGATAAATTTAAAGGAGATAATATTTTAGTTAATCAATTAAAAGCTGAAACAGAAAAACCACAAAGTTCTGTAGAACTTTTACTTAATTCTCATGTTGTAAAAATTGAAGGTGAACAGAATGTTTCAGCAATTGAAGTTGAAAATTGTGAAACAAAAGAGATTAAAAAGTTACAAATAGATGGCCTTTTTATTGCCATTGGAAGAAAACCAGACACCGAACTTTTAGAAGGTGTTGAATTAGATAAAAACGGTTATATCATCACAAACGAAAAAATGGAAACAAACATTCCTGGGGTTTTTGCTGCGGGAGATGTTCGCCAAAAACAACTACGACAAATTGTTACGGCATGTAGCGATGGAGCTATTGCTTCTGTAAATACCAATGAGTATATACTGAAAAATTTTGGGAGTTAAAATTGTTTAAAAAGCTCTTTGGAACAGATGGAATTAGAGGAGAATGGGCAAATAAGATTACGCCCGAATTAGCATTTGAAATTGGAAAGGCTGTTGCAATAATTTTTGAGCGAGAAGGTGAAAATAATTCAATTGTTGTAGGGAAGGACACAAGACTTTCTTGCGATGTTTTGGAAAGTGCGTTGATATCAGGAATAACATCAATGGGAACAAATGTAATAAAAATAGGCGTTGTTCCTACGGCTGTTGTTCCTTTTTCTATATCACACTACAAAGTAAATGCCGGAATAATGATTACGGCATCTCACAATGCTTCAAATAATAATGGCTTTAAATTTTTTAACGGAAATGGTTTTAGAATTTCAGATGAACAAGAAAGTCATATAGAACATATTATATCGAATTCGATGGATTATGCTTCTGCGCCTTTTGATAAGCTTGGCAAAATTATAACAAGCTGTTCTAGTGTTAGGGCATACATAAAGTATATAAGAAACGAATTAAAATTTTTTAAACCATTAAAAATATGTTTAGATTGTGCGAATGGTTCATCTAGTTATATTGCAAAAAAAATTTTTAAGGGATATAATTGCAAATTTATTTCATCAAAGCCAGACGGTTTAAACATTAACAGTAAATGTGGGGCAACATCAATTTCAAATTTAATCGAAGCGATGAAAACAAAAAAATATGATATCGGATTTTCATTTGACGGAGATGCGGATAGAGTTAGAGTTGTTTTAAACGAAGGAAAGGTTGTTGATGGCGAAAATGTCATTTATCATTTAACTAAATACAATAATTATTCTTCTATTGTTACAACTAAAATGTCAAACATGGCGTTAATTTTGGAATTAGAAAATAATGGAATAAATTGTGTTATAACTGATATAGGCGAAAGTGCTGTTATACAAGGATTGTTAGAATCGTCAAGTTATTTTGGTGGTGAAAACAACGGACACTATATAATTTTAAACAAAACAACATGTAGCGATGGGCTTTTGATAGCGGCGCAAATATTATCAATTTTAGATAATAATCCAAATCTCTCTGTTCCGTATATTCCTTTTTGTCAATATGAAAAAGCTATTCAAGTTAAAAATAAAAATGATATCATAAACAATAGTTTTATAAAGGACAAAATTGAACTTTGCGAAAGTTTGCTTGAAGAAAATGGAAGAATTTTAGTTAGGCCAAGCGGAACAGAAGAAGTTATTAGAATTTTGGTTGAAGGCAAAGATGAAAAACTAGTTAATGAAATAGGAGAAACAATTAAAAATTCTATAATTAGACTAAATTAAATGCTATTGACAAATTCTTTCATTTTTGATAAACTCAACAATGTTGAGAGGTAATTATGAAAGAAGTTTTGTTTAACAATAAAAGATATGAAATCACTAATTCTAACAACCAAGTTAAAATAGATAAGTTTAACAATTTAGTTCAAGTGTATGATATTTCTGCATGTAGAGTTGCAACATCATTTGATGCGTTTATTGAAGTTTTAGCATCAGCAAATAAAAATTGCTTTACAAAAAAATTTCTTAATTCATTAAACGATGTTGTTAACAAACTTTTAATTGAAAGTGATAAAAGATCGAAAGAAGAAAAATATGAATTTTTAAATGTTTGTAAAGATATAATAAAAGAAAAACAACACCAAAACATAAAAGAAGGAACTGTTTTGGCGGCGGCTGTTGCTCAAGGAGCAGAAGTTCCTTTAGAAAGAGAAGTTTTATTTGGTGGAAGAATTCAGTAGATATTTACAAAAAAAGTCAAACAATAATAAAAAATTGTTTGATTTTTTTTAAAAATAGGTTAAAATTAAGATGTAAATTTAATTAAAAACTATTATATAGTTTTAAATATATATATAATTATTATTTTTTATTATTCAAATTTTATAAGTTTTTGGTTAAATTTAACTTTAATAAAAATTGGAGAAGAAATATGTCAATAACATTATTGGGAGTTTCTTCGTTAGCGGCAGTTTTTATTGGTTTAGGTTGTGGAATAGTTGGAATAATTGGTGGCTTTTTTGCAACATATTTCCTTTTGTCTAAAAAAATTGGGAAAACAAAAACCAAGGCTGCTAAGATAATTGAAGAAGCTTATGCGGAAGCAAAAACAGTTAAAAAAGAAGCTATTTTAGAAGCAAAAGAAGAAGTTCATAAATTAAGATTTGATTTCGACAAAGAAATTAAAGACAGAAGAAACGAAATTCAACGCTCGGAAGATAGATTGTCTCAGCGCGAAGAATTTATTGAAAAGAAAGAACTTTCTCTTGATAAAAAGCAAGAGCAAATTGAAGAAATGAAAGATAAACTTCAAGCAAAAGAAAATGAAATTGAAAATATTAAAGAAGAAGAAAATAAAGTTTTAATTTCAATGCGTGCGGAACTTGAAAAAGTTGCTAGAATGACAAAAGAAGAAGCAAAAAAATCTTTAATGGATTCAATGGTTGATGAAGCAAAAATTGATGCTGCAAAAACTGTTAAAGAAATTGAAGAAACAGCTAAAAATGAAGGGCAAAAGAAAGCTCAAGAAATTATTGCATCTGTTATTCAAAAATGTGCAACAGACATGACAAGTGAAATTACAGTTACTTCTGTTGCTCTTCCAAACGACGAATTAAAAGGAAGAATTATTGGTAGAGAAGGAAGAAATATAAGAGCGTTAGAAAGTGCAACAGGTGTTGATTTAATAGTTGATGACACACCAGAAACAATAACTCTTTCATGTTTCGATCCTATTAGAAGAGAAGTTGCAAGGGTTGCGCTTGAAAAGCTTATAATGGACGGAAGAATTCATCCAACAAGAATTGAAGAATTAGTTTCAAAAGCACAAAAAGATATAGATCAAAAAATAAAAGAAGCAGGTGAAAATGCTTCAAACGATGCTGGAATTTACAATCTTCACCCAGAGCTAATAAAAGTTTTAGGTCGTTTAAAATACAGAACAAGCTATGGTCAAAATTGCTTAAAACACAGTTTAGAAACATCTTACATTGCTGGTTTATTAGCAGCTGAAATTGGAGCAGATGAAAAAGTTGCAAGACGTGGCGGTTTGTTACACGATATAGGTAAAGCATTAGACCATGAAATTGAAGGAACCCATGTTCAAATTGGTGTTGAATTGGCAAAAAAATTTAAAGAAAGTCCAGCAGTTATACACTGCATAGAAGCCCATCATTTCAATGTTGAATTTGAAAGTGTTGAAGCAGTATTAGTTCAAGTTGCAGATGCAATTTCTAGCTCTCGTCCCGGGGCAAGAAGAGAAACAATTGAAGCTTATGTTAAAAGACTTGAAAAACTTGAAGAAATTGCAAATTCCTTTAAAGGTGTTGATAAATCCTATGCCGTTCAAGCAGGGCGTGAGGTTAGAATTATCGTTAAACCTGAAGAGATTTCTGATGACATGGCAGTTTTTATGGCAAAAGATATTGCTAAGAAGATAGAAAATGCGATGGAATATCCAGGCCAAATTAAAGTTGATGTTATAAGGGAAAGCAGGTTTACCGAAACTGCTAAATAAAAATTTAATTTTATAAAATTAAAAAGCCTTTACCTATGTTAAAGGCTTTTATTATATTTTTTTTGGTTGATATTTTATAAAAATGTGATAAAATTAAAATTAATGAAAAATGTTGAAATTTACACAGATGGTGCATGTAGTGGGAACCCAGGGGTTGGTGGCTGGGCTGCTATATTAATTTATAAGAACATTGAAAAAGAAATTTATGGTAGTGAAGAAGAAACGACCAACAATAGAATGGAATTAACAGCAGTTATTGAAGGTTTAAAATTGTTAAAAGAAAAATGTAATGTAACAAT
Source organism: uncultured Clostridia bacterium (assembly GCA_944383945.1). Lineage (GTDB taxonomy): Bacteria > Bacillota > Clostridia > Christensenellales > UBA1242 > UMGS687. The sequence goes on along the minus strand of CALWRL010000017.1, from coordinate 5,185 downwards.
TTATAGCGATTCTGCTTATGTCGTTAATGCAATAAACAACAACTGGTTGGAAGGTTGGGTTAACAATAATTGGAAAAAGTCATCTAAAGAGAGCGTTGCAAACATAGATTTATGGCAGCAGTTAATTTTGCTTCTAAAAAAACACCCTTCAACTTTTGTTAAAGTAAAAGGGCATTCTGATAATAAATATAATAATATGTGCGATAAATTAGCCGTTGCAGCAATTCAAAATTTTAAAAATGGTATTTAAATTTTTCTCTTAATTTTCTAACAATGATAGCAATAAATTTATTTATGTATGGAATTAAACCAAAATAACAAGCAAGTATAATAGGGTAAATTAATACTGGGAAGAATTCCATAGTTTTTTCTGCTTTAAAACCAACTATTAAATTAATTCCAATAATAACTAAAACAAGTGCAACTGCAATCATAGGTAAAACAAGAGTTGATGTGTCGTATTTTTTTATTTGAATAATCTTTTTATATTTCTCTCTTTTGTATAAATAAAAATGTAATATAACAATAAGAAGAGCAAAAGCTGGAATTATAATGTAAATTATTTCGCCAATAGAATTTGATTTTAAGCCGAAGAAAAATCCAATGGCAAGAGATAAAGACAAAAGGAAAAACATAAAACTATTAATTAATTTAATTAAGGTATGATTAACATAAAAATTTGATGCCGCTTCTTTTTGTTGATATTCTTTAAAGCCAATGCCTTTCGAAGTGTAATGAGATTCTAAACTTTTATAACTGTTAAAAATCCTTGAATTAATTTTATCCTTCTCAAAGATGTTTTCATTTTTAACATATTCTTCATCTTTTTTTATTGCAACTTTCTCAGTTTCCAAATTCTTAATATGGTTTTTTTGATTTGCAATTTCTTTCTGTCTTTTTTCAGCTTCAAATTTATCTATTTTATGTTGAATTTTTTCCATTGATTTTTCATGGTCGTAGGGGAGAGTTAGTTTTGTTATCAATAAATCTGTAATTTTTTCTTGATATGGTTTTTGATTTTGGTTTGATTTATTAATTTCTTTGTTTTTAATTTTTGCATTTAAATAACTTGTGTCTCGCGATTCTATATTTAAATTTGCTGGTTCAAACTTTTGAATTTTAGGAAAATTATAATCATCAATCGTTTCAGTTATAAACCTGCCATCATCTAATGCAGAATCAACTTCTTTGAATAAATTAAATTGATTTTCTGATATATTATTAGTTTGCTCAATTTTAATTTCTTCTTTTTTTGGTTCGGTTTTCTGTTTTTCAAGGTCGAACAAATTTTCTTGTTCTGCCAATTTTATTTCCTCGTTGTTATTGATTTCAAAAGCTGTGTTATTGTTAGAATAAGAAGGTTTGCTTGTGTTTAAAACAACAGTTGTTTGATTGGTTTCTATATTTTGTTTTATATTTTCGTCGTTTATTAAATTATTTGTTTCCTTTTCTTTAATAGGCGTAAATAAAGAATAATCAACGGGATTTTCTTCTAAAAATTTTCTTCCTTCGCTTGTTAAACAGTAGTAATGTCTTTTGCCACCTATTGCGCTGTCTTTCCAATATGAATTAACTAGTTTTTGTGTTTCCATTCTTTTTAAGCTGCTATATAAACTTGGTTGTTTTATTTCAACACCTGTTTTTTCCTTTATTTCATCAATTATCTCATATCCGTATTTATCACCATTAACCATGGTTGAAAGAATTGTTGGATTAAGTTGTCCTCTTGGAAGTTCATTCATATTCATAAAATACCTCTTATCTGAAAATTAACAAAATTCGCCAAAAAAGTCAAGTAAATTCATAGTACTATGCATTTTAGGTTGTGTATTATGTGTAATGCATACTACTATATATAGTAGTTAATTTTTAGATTATATAAAAAACGTTTTAAGGGAACTTTTTTTATTGGTAAACTTTTACATTATATTTTACAAAAAAAATTAAGCAGATTAAAGAAATATTATTTTATCTATTGTTGTTATTTTCTTTTTGTGATACAATTCTCTAAAGAGGATACAAATGAGAGCGATATACAAATTTTACAAAGAAAGATTAATTGAAATAAGCGGTAAAAATAGAAGTTTATATTCTAAAAACATAAGCAAAAAATTTTCATATGATATTGGTTCTGTTATATTAGATGATAGTGAAAAAGCAAAAGAGTTTTTAGATTTTATATGGAAGGGAAAAAGAAGAGGGTTTGACCTTATTACAAAAGAAATTAAGGACAAGCTTTTTTCAAACTTAGGCTTGGAAAAGAAACTAGCTTTAAAGTTTAATGACCAAAAAGAAATGAGCATTGAAGAAAAAAGGCTGGATAATTTAAAAAGGGAAAGGCAAAAAAGAGAAGAATCTAAAAAAGCGCTTTTGAGTCAAGTTTCTGCTCTTAAAACATTAAAAAGGGAAATTGAAGAATTTGCAAAAGAAACCGGCAGATATGAAATGTTTGTTGGTTATCCTTTTGTTACAGGGTATGTTGGAAGTGATATTCAAATTAAAGCACCTTTAATTTTGTTTCCTGTTGTTATAAATATTGAAAATGATTCAACAGTAACATTGGAGATAAAGGACAATGAAAGCATACAGTTAAATAAAGTTTTAATTTTAGCTTATGCTAAGGCTCATAAACTCAATATAGATAACATTATTATGGAGTTTGATAATCTTTTAGATTACAAATTAAAAAATGTTGAAGATGTTATAAAATATCTTTCATTTTTTGATATTAAAATTAAATATCAAGATAATGATAAAGGATTTGTTCCTTTCGATAAAATAAAGGAACCAAGCAAAGGGGATTCATTAAAAGTTATTAATTCATGTGTTATTGGAAGATTTCCTTTGGCTAACTCTATTTACAATGATTATTCAATGTTAGATAAACGAAAGTTGAGCAGTGATGCAATTGATGAACTTCTTGAAAGTAAACCATCAAAAAAAGTCAAGAAACCTAACACTCAACTTTATACGGTTAACGACCTTGATTTTGCCCAAGAAAATGCAATTGAAAAGTTAAATAAGTTTGGGAACATGGTTATATATGGCCCTCCTGGAACGGGAAAGAGCCAAACAATTGTTAATATTATTTCAGACGCATTGTGTAAAAACAAAAGGGTTTTAGTTGTTTCGCAAAAAAAAGCTGCATTAGATGTTGTTTATAATCGTTTGAAAGAGTTAAATACAAAGTGCATGTTTATAACCGATTCTGAAAAAAGCAAAGTTGCTTTTTACGAAAGATGTAAACAGATGCATTATTCAATTGTTGAATCTCAAAATGAGGAAGAGAATTTTGAAACAAAATATAAGGAAATTGAAGAAAACTTAAACAAAGAGGTTGGAGACCTTCAAAGAATAAGCGATGTATTATTTACAAAAACACCTTTTGGGCTTACTTTGCAACAGTTATATTCAAATTCTGCAAAGCTAGGAAAAACCAGTGCAGATTATGAAATATATAAAAAACTTATTTCAAATAAAGATATTATGAAGCTCAACTTTAATGACTTCTATCAAGCTATAAGAGTTATAAAAGAAAAAAATAAATGTGAATTATATTATAAATATATTTCATTAAAAAAAACAAATCCACTTGTTGACCACATTAATGAAAATCTTGAAATTCATCTTGTTAATCAAGTTAAATCTTTTGTTAGCAATTTATTAAACAAAAATATTGTGCCTTTTGATAGCTCTAAATATCTTAACACTCGTCAGCTTATGGCATATATTCTTGAAAACAATTTGCAAGATAACACAGATGTTAAACCGCTAGCTCAAATGGTTAGCAAGGTTTGCAACCCGTCTTTACATAAATTGCTTAATTTTTCAAAAGTTTTGTTTCCGCTTTATCCATTTGTAAAAGCAAAAGTTATAAAAGACGAAAAAAATCTTGAAGATAATTTTAATTCTGCATTAGTTGACATTAGGGAATATGTTGGCAATTATAAACTTTTAGAAAAGGTTTTGGATAGAAAAGGCTATGTTATGACGGTTGATAACATTCTTAATGGCAATCATGCCTATTTAAGATTGTTATTTAACGCGCTTAACGATTACATTGAAATAAGAGATGTTGTTGTTGCTTTAAAAAATGCAACTCCTAACGAGATGCTTCTTTTAAACTTTGCATTTTCAAACAGCAAAACCTTAAAGAATTTTAAAGACATTGTAAACAAACTACTTGAAATTAGAATTTATCATGAAGCAACAATTTACGAGGAAAAGTACAAAGAAGATTTATCGAAAATTATTGATTTTGAAAATATAAGAAACAGAATTCTTTCGTTAAAAAATGAACAGCAAACAATTGCTAGTTTAATTTGTTTGAGTAAATTTAAAAATGAATATTCCAACTATTATCAAACAAATTTAAACAATAAGAATTTCCTTTATCAAATAACAAAGCAACAATCGCTTTTACCAATTAGAAAAATGATGGAATTATATGGTGATTTTTTGCTTAAACTTTTTCCTTGCTGGTTGCTATCACCAGAAAGCGTTTCAAATATTTTTCCTTTGAAAAAAAATATGTTCGACATAATTTTGTTCGATGAAGCTTCTCAGGTTTTCATCGAAAACACTTTGCCAACAATTTACAGAGGGAAATTTATTGTTGTTGCAGGAGATTCTAAACAATTAAGACCAACTTCAACTTTCATAAAAAGATACATGGGCAATGACAGCGAAGAGGAAATTGATTTGGCAACTCAAGCAGCGTTAGAGGTTGAAAGTCTTTTAGACCTTGCAACTTCAAGATATCATAGCACAAATTTAACATACCATTATAGAAGTAGAAGCGAAGAACTTATAAATTTTTCAAATTATGCTTTTTATGATGGGAAACTTCAAATAGCGCCAAACACAACTAAAAATATTGGACAAAAACCAATAGAAAGAATCAAAGTTTCTGGGTCGTGGATTGGAAGGAAAAATCAGGAAGAAGCAAATGCAGTTGTTGTATTGTTAAAAAAATTAATAAAAAATAAAAAAAATAAATCTTCAATTGGAATTATAACTTTTAACACCGAGCAAGAAAGTGCAATAGAAGATGCTATTGATAAAGAATGCCAAAAGGATAGCGCTTTTAGAGATGCTTATATTAGAGAACAGAATAAAGTTGTTAATGTTGAAGTTGTTAGCATTTTCATTAAAAACATTGAATATGTTCAGGGTTATGAATGAG
>CALWRL010000016.1 GCA_944383945.1 uncultured Clostridia bacterium | reverse complement strand
TTTTAATGCACAACCTTCAAGCCAAAACAATAAAAGTTCAGATGATAATTTGATAGATGATAATGGAAAAGATTTATAATTTTTAAAAATTATTTAGAAAAACAGCGTTTGCTGTTTTTTTTGCATAATCTTAAAACTCGCAAAATATATTTAAAGTAAGAGAGAGCGAATTCGACAAATTGTGAGAATAAATGCTCTAATTCAACACTTTATACCTTTGCGCAATTTTATTGCTTTGGTATGGTTAAAAGCGAGGAGAAAATGCCATTTTATGTTATTAAGTCGCGCACCTTAAAAATTTGTTTAGCAATCATAATAGTTTCTGTTTTGCTGGCAGTTAGCATAGACGGGGTTAGCGCTGCACAGGTGTATTTTGGATATCCAAACAGAAAGGTTCCAATTTACTATGTTCAAACCGAAGAAAAAGAGGTTGCAATATCTTTTGATGCGGCTTGGGGAGCAGATAAAACAGAAGAAATAATGAAAATTTTAAAAGAATACAACTGCAATGCAACTTTCTTTCTTGTTGGTTTTTGGACAGATAAATATGGAGATATAGTTAAGAAAATAGACGAGAACGGATTTGAAATTGGAACCCATTCCAACACCCACCCAGACATGACCAAACTTTCGTCCGAACAAATAAAACAAGAATTAGAATCTTCAATTAAATTAATAAAAGATATAACAGGAAAGGATGTTAAATTGTTTAGAGCTCCGTTTGGTGCATATAACAACAACTTAATTGATATATCAGAAGAAATGGGTTTAAAGACCATTCAATGGGATGTAGACTCATTAGACTGGAAAGGTCTTTCTGGCGAAGAAATATGCACAAGGGTTTTAAACAATGTTCGTTCTGGTAGCATAATATTGTTCCATAACAATTCAGACCATATATTAGAGGCGTTACCACTTGTTTTAGATAGGTTAACAAAACAGGGCTACAAAATTGGGGCAGTTGGCGATTTAATTTTAACAGACAACTATGAAATAGATAGAAATGGAATGCAAAAACCTCTTTCATAAAGGAGAAGAATATGAATTACGAAATGATGAACAACAATAAAGTTTTTTTGCTCGGAACAATTGAAACCGAGCCAGAATTTAGCCATGAAACTTTTGGAGAAGCTTTTTATGAAATTATGATCAGTGTTCCAAGGCTTTCTGAACATTCGGATGTTATTCCAATAACAATTTCCGAAAAGTTATTAAACAAAGAACAATTTAAAATTGGCAGTCAAATTGCGATAAAAGGGCAGTTTAGAAGCTATAACAAAATTGTTGACGGTGCAAGTAAACTAGTTTTAACAGTTTTTGTTAGAGAAATAATTGACGCTGATGAAAGCATGAACCCAAATATAATAGAAATTGTTGGCTATATATGTAAACCTCCGGTTTATAGAACAACTCCATTTAAAAGAGAAATTTGTGATATATTAGTTGCGGTCAATAGAGCTTATAACAAATCGGATTATTTGCCATGTATAGCATGGGGCAGAAACGCAAAATATGTTAAAGATGCAGAAGTTGGAACACAAATATCAATTGTTGGAAGAATACAAAGCAGGGAATATCAAAAGAAATTAAGCGAAGATGAAATTGTTGTTAAAACAGCTTATGAAATTTCTGTTAATAAAATTCAAATTAACGGTCAAGATGAAATTGTAGGCGGTGAAGAAATAATTTAAAACGGTTTAAAAAACCGTTTTTATTATTGTTAAAAAATTGTTGACATATCTTTTAAGATTTGGTATGATACTATCGCACAAGAAAAAAATTATGTTGTTTGTGCTGTAAAAAAAGTTTGCGGGAGTGGCTCAGTGGTAGAGCGTCGCCTTGCCAAGGCGAATGTCGCGAGTTCGAATCTCGTCTTCCGCTCCAATAAAAAAAGCCGAAAAAAATCGGCTTTTATTTTTTTACTTTTATTTGTTTATTTTTATTTTCTAATATTAAAAAAGCAAACTTTGTTAGCGGTAAAGTTTGCTTTTTATAAAATTATTATTTTAAATTCTTATATATCTATCTTTTCGTTTTAAAAGCCAATTCATAACAGTGAACAGAGCAAGCAGTGTTATTGAAATTAAAATTCCAGCCCAAACAGGCAATGCAGAAACTTGTTCTCCTAAAATTCCGCCTAAAATGAAAACAGAAATAATATAGTTAACAACATAAGTTAAAATTGCGTTGCTTCCCCAAATCGCAAAGAAACTAAATTTAGGCTTCCAATTATTCAAAAGGTTTAGCGCGCTCCAAATCATTGCAGCAATGCTTGTTGTAAACATTGCATAAACAGGAGTGCATCCTCTTTTTGCAGCAGTAAAATCAAATGCTAAAATTAAAACTGTTGAAATTAAAAGTAACATTGAAGTTAAAACCCAATATCTTTTATCATCTTTTAATTCGGCAAAGATTGAACCAAACATAAGAATGCAAGCCCAGCTAAAACCGCCAATGAAACCGCCCTCAAGAATTGAATTAGCAAGGCTTAAACCACCGCCTTGAATAAACGCTGTTAAAACTAATAGTATGATTGAAACAATAACCAATTTTCCCCATTTGCTAAATTTAATAAATGGCAAAGAAATTAAACCTGCTAAACCAATGTTTTGCAATGTGTCCCAAATTTGATCATAAGGACTAGTTGGGTTAGGAGTTATTTTTTCTCCTGTTTTTACTATAATAACAAACAACGCAAGAAGCCCGCATAAAGCTAATAATGCAGATAAAATATTTTTTGAAATTGCCTTATATTTATTATTTTTAATAAATGTTGAAACGATAAGGTTAATAACCAATGCTATTGCTATCCAAAAACATACAGCATATATTTTCATGTTAATATTTAATTCGGCAAATGGAACTCCGTTTAATATAACATCAGACCAGCCATCTTCGAATCCATTTAACAAGCAGCCAATTCCCATAATAGATAAAAATCTTACAGCAAGCTGGAAATATGCCCTAGAAGTTCCAAATTGTTTTTCTCTTTTTTTGAAGCTTGGAACAATTGTTAACCCAATAACAAAAATAAACATAGGTGCAAACAAATCGGCAAAAGAAACACCTGGTAAAATTTGAAAACCATTTGTTCCGTGCTCAATTATAGGTGCCAATGCGCTAAATGATGCAAACAACCCAAAAATAAAAGAACAAACCATTGCAAACATGCAAATTCCACGAAATCTATCAATAGATAAAATTCTTTGTGAAGTTTTTGTTTCAGCAATTTTTTCTTTGTTTTTTTGCTCATCATTTTCTAATTTTGTTGTTGCTTGCAAATCTAAATTAGCATTTTCTTTTTCAACAACCAAATTTTCATCTTTTTGTTGTTTTTTCATTTTTTCCTCCTAGTAGCATTTTATCATAATAAAAAAAAAAGAAAAAACAATTTTGCTATTAAAAACACTACATATTTTTTATTTTATAAACTGAAAGATTTTTTTGAGCGAGATAACAAGTAAGCGAATGCAGTTAAAGTAACAACTGCTATTATTCCTTGAATTAAGGCAACTGGCCAACTAGCATTAGCAATTACTGAATCTGGCATAACTTGTGTATAAACTCCTATAACAAAGAATTCCACTAAGAACATTATAATTGGATTTTTGCCCCACCAAACCAATGGGTCAAATTTAGATTTGTGGTATTTATCTAAACAATCAAACAATGCAAAAATAACACCGCTTAAACCAACGCCAACCAAGATGAAAGTTGGGGAGCAACTTCCCATGTTGATAACGCCAAGCCACTGTGTTAAGAAAACTCCAATTGCAAAAAACAAAGTTGAGGCAATTAGTGAATTTGTTTTGTTAGAAAAGAATAAATCTGCAATAAACATATCAAAAATAAGCATTGCTCCCCAACCAAAACCACCAACAACACCACCATGAACAATAGCATCTAATAATTCTTTGTTGTTTCCTAATTGATGATAAACAGTGAACAAAATTGTTATAAGAGAAGCCCCTAAAAATTTAACCCAAGATTTTGCTTTAACAAAAGGAAAAGCAATTAATATTGCGAATCCAATTCCTTGCAAAGTTACCCAGTAACTATATACAACACCTGTTCCATTAACAACATAAGCATAATCAATTGAAGTTATAATAATGTTCATTATTCCCAAGCAAGATAAAGCGATGTAGAATATTTGTTCTGCATAACCCTTTAATTTGTTTCTTAATGCAGGAATTAAAGATATAAGCCTTAAAGAAAGCCCAACAAGTGCTATAACTGAAAAAGCAAAAACTGTCCAATCGAAAGCATTAAAAGTATACTTACCAGAAAAGCTATCTAAAAATTTGTTGCATAAAGAAAGAAATGTTCCAACACCAATTATCGCAAGAGCTCTTTCTAAATAATGGACAATCGCAAGTTTTGTTCCATATAATTTTTGCCATTTGCTAAATGAAAGTGCAAAAGTAAGTCCAATTGCAAAAATGAAAGCAGGGGCAATTATGTCTGCCAAAGTCATACCAGGCAAAATAACTATTCCTCCTTTCTCTGCTGAATGCTCTGCAAGTTTTGATAAAAAACCTAAACTTTCAAAATTCTTTAAGAATTGAAAAATTAACATGGCAAAAACACAAAAGCCCCTAAATCTATCTATGCTTTTAATTCGTTTTGTTTGAATGTTTTTATTTTGCGTATCAGCAACTTGTTTTTGTTGACTTAATTGGGTTTCAACAACATTTTTTTCAGCGCTTAAATTTTCCATTTGTTTAATCCTTTAAACTCTTTGAAATTTTTTAAAATCAACTTTTCCCAAAGGTGTTCTTGGCATTTCATCAATTATTTCAATCATCTTTGGCAAAGAATATTTAATTAAGTTTTTTTGACACAAAATCATCAAATCTCTTTTTAATTTTTCCTTGTTAATTTCTTGGTCTTTTACAGTTATATACAATTTTATATAGGTTTTTTCATTATAATGGTAAGGAACAGCGCATGCTTCATCAACAAATTCGTTTTGCTTAACAAGGCTTTCAATTTCCGATGGAAAAACATTTATTGCACTAATTTTTATAGAGCGTTTTTTTCTATCTAATATAAATAAGAAACCATCTTTATCTAAATATCCAAGGTCGCCAGTTTTAACCCATTTTTTGCCGTCTTTAACAACAAAACCTTTGCAACCATTTAAATATCCTTTCATAACAGAAGGGGAGTTTACAACAATTTCGCCAATTGTGTTAGGAGGAAGGATGTTTTCATCGTCATCCCAAACTTGAATCTCGGTTTTTGGAATTGGTTTTCCACAACTGTTTTTTCTGTAATTTTCAAATGTGTTAGCAGCGCAAACACTAGCAACTTCGGTTAAACCATAACCTCTAAACAATCTTGCAGGAGATTTGTATTTTTCCATTATAATATCAAAATGTTCAACAAAAGATTCAGCCAAAGCATCTCCGCCACACCATAAGTCTCTTAAATTTTGTAAATGCTTTCCATAAAAATTCTTATGTTCTATCATTTTTTTAAACATAACAGGAACGCCGCAAAAGAATGTTACATAATGTTTTTTCATTAACTTGTTAATATATTTAGGCGAAAATTTTGGAACTAAAATTAAGCTATATTTGTTTGTTAAGCATGTGTGAACGCAAACGCCCAAGCCGTATGCATGAAACATTGGAAGGGCAACAAGAGAATATTCTTCGCCCCATGCTCTTTGTTTTCTTGTGTACATTTGTTCCAAAGAAACACTTAAATCATTTAATGAATTATTTTGAAGTTGAACAATTTTTGGTTCGCCAACTGTTCCTCCACTGTGCATAGTGCAAACAACATCGCTACCTTTTGCTTCTATTAATGTTGGCTTAAATTTTTTTCTGTTATGGTAAACCATTTTAGAATATTTAATAGATTTTACACTGCGTTTAAACTTAAACTTAATTTGTTTGTATAAGAAATAAAAAAACTTCCTAAAAACAACATAATTTGTTATAGAACAATTAATAAGAATTTGGTTAAATTTTGCAAGTGCCTTGTTGTCTTTAATTAAGATATCATAAAACATCAAACCCTTAGATTTTGTTTCTATTAAATTTTCTTTTAATTTATCAAGCGGCAACAATGGGTGAACAATGTTTGCAACAACTCCAATTTTACTGCAAGCATAAAAAGCAACAAGCGATTGAGGACAGGTTGGCAAATAAATTGTTAAAACATCGCCTTTTTCAAATCCTAAATGCTTTAAAGAAAAAGCAAAATCTTCAATGTTTTTTAAAAACATTTTCATTGAAATTTTATGACCATTAAAAATAATGTTACCTTTTTTACTTTCGCAAGTGTTTAATAACATTTCGTAGCATGTGCAAGATTTCACAAACGCTCCTTATAATTTTTTTTTTTTTTTTTATTTAAACAAATGAAATTTTATCACAAAGCAAATTTATTGCAAAATGAATACGTGAAAAATTACTTTGTAAAACTATATTTAGTATCTTTAAATAGTTTAAAAATATTTAAATATAAATCTGTAAACAATTTCGTTATAAAAATTCATATATAAGTAAAGTGAACAATTGAAGGCTAAAAATCATAATAAAAAAATTTTTATATAATTCATTTAATATCGTTGACAAGTTGTTTTTATTTTGATAAAATAAATGCGTTCACTTCGGTACCATAGCCAAGCGGTAAGGCAAGGGTCTGCAAAACCCTCATTCCCCGGTTCAAATCCGGGTGGTACCTCCAGCTGGTGTGGCGGAATGGTAGACGCAAGGGACTTAAAATCCCTCGGGGGCAACTCCGTGCCGGTTCGAGTCCGGCCACCAGCACCAAAATTAAAAGTTAAACCAATATGGGTTTAACTTTTTTTATTAATTTTAAAAATTAATTATTTTTTTAAAAATAGAGAATATGTCAACATCGAAAAAAATATTCATTAATGGGATTTAATAGATAAAATAAATTAAAAATTTATGATATCAATTTTAATTAATTCAAGATAAATAAAAAAGCATATTGACTTTTGATTGTTTGAAAGTTATACTCTTAATAGAGGTAAGAAAATTGTCAAAAAAATATAACACAAAGAAAAAAACTCTTTTGGGAAACTATTTAAAAACAAATTTTGAGATGTTAGACAAGCCAACATTAAAATATTCAACTGTTGATTCGAATTGGCTTGAAAACGAAAATAACAAAAGCAAAGCTCAAAGAAATCAAGATTTATTAAAATATTCCTTTTTCGGAGATAAAAGAAGGGTTAAGATTGCTCTAAATTATGAAAATGGAGCAGACATAAATTGTTGCGATAAAAATAACAATAATGCTTTAATTCTTTCGGTTTATTCAAGAGCGGAAGAAGTTGTTAAATATTTGGCTAATTATCATAAAGACGAGAAGGGCGAAGTAATTGATGACATAACACCAATTAATTTAGATGCGGTTAATAAAGATGGAATATCTGCATTGCATTTGGCAACAAAATTAAAAAACGCTAAAATAATAAAAATTTTGTTAGATGCAGGCGCAAATCCTAATGTACAAGGAAAATATAACCAAACACCTATTTTTGAAAGTGTTAACGAAAATGATATTAAAGGAATAACTCTTTTAAACGATTATAAGGCAAATATAAATCATCAAAACAGAGAAGGTTTTACACCTTTAATTGTTGCTTGCCAAAACAAATTTAGACAAGAGTCATTATTATCTTTAATAAAATTAGGAGCGAACATTAAATTAAAAGATAACAAACAAAAAACAGCTTTAATGCATGCCGCAAATAATGATAATGGCGCAATCATGGACATAATTTTAAAATCAACTTTTTACGATAAATCTTTTATTAATGCACAAGATGTTAATGGAACTAATGCATTAATGATATGTGCAAAAAGAGGAAATAGAGAGGCAGTTAGAGCTTTATTATCAAGAGGTGCAAACCCTTTTATTGCGGATAAAAAGGGGAGAGACGCTGTTGATTATGCGAATTTTTACGCTAATCATACATGCGCAGAAATAATAACAAAAGCAAAGAAAATTTATATTATTGCCGAGCAAAGTTTTCAAAATGAAAACGACAAAACAAATTACATTCAAAAAGAAATGGAAAAAATTGGCAAACAAAACAGAGTTCAAAATTCATGTATAAAATAAAAAACCTTATCTCATAAGGTTTTTTTCTTTTAGTTTTGTTGCAACATCGTTGATTATTTCATCACATGATTTTGTGTTTCCATCTTTAACTTCATATTTGATTTTATATTTTTTTAGCTGTTTTAAAATTTGTTGACTAATTAGGTCGGCTTCTCTTTCATCTTTTTGTAATCTACCATTAGGATTAAATTTAACAACTCTGTTTAAAAAATATGTTAGATTGTTAAAAGAATTGTAAACATTCACAACCGTTTTGTTAAAACTTTCTCCTAAAAGTTTGTTTTGATTATAAATTATAGATAAAAAAATAGGGGAGTCAGTTACTATAACATCAACTTGTTCTTTGCAACAGTCAAGTTTATAGTATTGTTCTGCAAAAATGTAAATTTGATTTTTTATTGCAAAAAAATTTTTTTCATAAACTTTATCTTTTGCAAATTCGGTTATTAACTCTGCATTAACTCCCATCATTTTTAATTTAGAAAAAATGTAAGCGGCAGCAGTGCTTTTTCCAGAACCGGGACCTCCCATTAGATTAACGACAATGCAACTCATTATTAGTTTCTCCTTTTAAAAAAGTGGCTAATTGCCACTTTTCTTTCTTTTAAATTGAATTTCTTTCCATAAGAATGGAACCATGAATGTTGTTGAAAGTATAACGAAGAAAATGCCAACTAAAAGGGGAAGTGCAAATTCTCTAATTGAAACAACTCCAAAACCTGCTAATAAAATTGTGCAAATTAGAGAAACGGCAAATATTAATAAGTTTGGAACGATAGACTGTTTTGCTGAAAGATTTGCAATTTCTTCGCGAGATAAATCTTTATTTTTTTGATTTTCTCTTAGCTTGTCGAAATAAATTAGATTTGCAATTAATGTTAAAGCAAAGATTGCTAAAACGCTTCCTATAAACGCAACATTAACGGTAATTCTGCAAATTATAACAACTGCAAATATTAATAAAGTGTTTACAATTGATGTTATTAACGATGTTATAGCTGCGGAAGAACCAAATCTAATTAAAACGCCAATTGCTAAAAGAACAATTCCAACACTCAAAGCTATTGATGCATACATTGCTATATTACTTTTTGTTTCATTTACGTTATAAACGGAAATGTAATTTTTTTGAATTAATGAAGAAGAATTATATTCTGAAAATTTTTCATACAATTTTGTTTTAATTGAAGCTAGTTGTTCATTTGTTGGTTTATCATTTGAAAGCAATTTATAAACAACAACTTTACCAAAATCGCCATCTGCTAGTTGAATTGAAGCAATTTCAAAACCGCCAACTTCATTTAATATTTCGTCAACATTTTCTTTTGTTAAATTCTCATCGTATGGCGCACCATTTTCATACATGTTTCCATTTTCATCAAATTCAACATCGTAAACAACTTCGATAATTGTTCCGCCTTTAAAATCAAAACCTAAATTCATGCCAATTATAGAAATTATTATAATTGCCGAAACAAGCAATGCTGCAATAACAGCTAAATAAATTTTAGATAATTTAACATAGTTAATGTTAGAAGATTTAAAGAAATTAGAAAGTTTATTCGATTTCATCTACTGTTTCCTCCCTGTAAAAGTTGACTCTGTTTCCTTTTGATGTGTTTAAAGCTGAGTAAGATTTATTTAAGTGGTAGGTGAAGAAAAGAGTTATTAAAACGCTTAAAAGCGAGCAAATAATCATAATCATTGAGAAACTTTTCATAGCGCCGGTGCAAATGAAATAAGCAACAGTGAAAATAATTGCAAGAGCGCCACATATTTCGCTTATTATTGAAACAGATTTTTTGTAGCCTGTTTTAATTGATGTTTTTAATTTTTTACCAAGAGAGTATTCTTTTCTAACCTTTTCAAGAAGAATGAAATGGCAAGCAGAAATTAAAATTAAACCAACATAAGCACCACCTAAGCTTGCAACCGTAAGGGTAACAACAGGAACCGCTTGCAAGAAGAATAATGCGGAGCCGGTAAAAAGTAAAATTGAAATTATAGCCATTAAACCAAGTTCGCGATAAACAATTGCAAATATTATTAATATCAACAAAAGCGAAACAGAAGCTGCAATTGTTAAACCAAGAAGGGTTTCATCTCCTGCGCTTGAAGAAATTTCGCCAACATTTCCATCTATTGAAAGTTTAACATCATAACTTCCTGTTGAAACTTGAATTGCAAGGTTAAGCGCATCTGTGCTTGTCATGCTTCCTGTTGAACTTGATATAAATAAGAAATCATTTGTTACTTGTCCAGAAACAGGCAATTGGAAGAAATAGCTGGTTGAATCTCCCCTAAAGAAATATAAGTTAACAGGGGATTGACTGCTAGCATTTTTTGTTAATGATGAAAGCTTATCTCCACCTTCTTCATCAAAGCCAATGTATGTTCCCCAATAATATGTTGTTGGGTCTTGCATTGCAAAGGATGCTGTAACATTAGAGCCAGAAAGAACAACCTCAGAAGTTGAGTTTGAAGAAGTTCTTATTTTCAATTCGCCAGCGCCAATTAATGCTAAAATTGTTTTAGCATCGCTTTCGTTTGGGCTTTCTATTCTAATTTTATTGTCTGATGTTAAATAGACATTTGCGTCAGAATATCCCTTTTCTTGAATTAAAGCGCTAACTCTTTTGTATGTTTCATCTATGGCGTTTTTAAACTCTTCGTCTGTCATTTCGCCAATTTTTGATGGTGTGTAATTTGCATAAATTCCACCTTCAATATCAAAGCCTTTTTCAATCGCTCCAACAAATCCGGCAAAACCTTTTAATGAACCGTTTGGCATAAAACTAATAATTGAAAAAACCATCATTAAAACTGCAAAAAGTGATATTAATGCTATTTTCGCTATTGCCTTTTTCTTTTCCATTCTTTCATTTCCTTTTAAATTGCTATTTGATTATATTAAATGTAAAAAGTTAAGTCAACTAAATTAATTTATTATAAAAATATTTATTTTTCCATAAAATATCTGTGTGAAATCAAAAACCGTTTTTTATTGTGTTTTATTTATTTTGTTGGTTGTTTTAGTTGGCAGTTTAATTCTTGTCTATAATTTTGTTTTCTATCCATTAAAATATAAAAACGAAATAATAAATTTTGGAGAAAAATATGGCGTTCAACCATTTTTAATAGCAAGCATAATAAACTGCGAAAGCAGGTTTAATGAAAAAGCTGTTTCCAATAAAGGTGCGGTTGGATTAATGCAAATTTTGCCAACAACAGGGAAATGGGCATTTGAAAAAATTTATGGAGAAAGTGTTGAATTAAGTTTTGTTTACAATAAAGAAGAAGGAACAGGGGAATTGTTGAATCCATTAACAAATATTGAGCTAGGAACATTTTATTTGTCTTATTTGCTCAATAAATTTGGGAATTTAGAAGTTTCGATTTGCGCTTATAATGCAGGGGAGGGAACAGTTTTAAAATGGCTAAATAATAAAGATTATTCTGAAGATGGGAAAACATTAAAACACATTCCATATCCCGAAACACAAAATTATTTAAATAAAGTATTAGGTAATATAAAAATTTATAAGAATAAATTTAAATAATAATGGCAAAATTCTTTACATTTGTTTTTTAGTGTGGTATACTTTCGCAAGTACTTCATGCAAAGTTGTTCGCTTATGGCCTCCGCCAACTTTACGACAAACTTTGTTTGGAGCGAATTTTTTGATAGGAGATTTAAAAATGGAAAAAAGTGTTAAGAAAGAGATTATTGAAAAATATCGTCTATCCGAAAGCGACACTGGTTCTCCACAAGTTCAAATTGCTCTTTTAACAGAAAGAATCAATCATTTAACAGAGCATTTGAAAAAGAATCATAAGGACAACCATTCTCGCCGTGGTCTTCTTCAACTTGTTGGACAAAGAAAAGGTCTTTTAAAATATCTTGAAGAAAAAGACATTAATGCTTATC
>CALWRL010000015.1 GCA_944383945.1 uncultured Clostridia bacterium | reverse complement strand
CTTTAATTAAATCTTCCGAGATGTTCCAATTATATTTCCAATTCTTGTAAAATTCTCTGTCAAAACTATTAACCTGCCTGTCTACACCCATAATGGAAAGTAGTTCTTTAATTTCTTCATCTTCTTTTAAAATTTGTTGAAAATATTTTTGTAAACTGCTTTCTGTTAATAGCCCTAATTTATAAAACTTTTTAATAACGTTGTTCATTCCTTCAAATGTTCGAATTGAACATGTAAAACAATACTGTGCTATGTTTAAAATTGCTTCTTCACTAAAGCCCATTGAAAGCCATTTTGAAATGTAAGATTCAACAATTTTTTCAACGCTTTCATAGTACAATCCAAGTTCTTTAGAAATCTTTTTTGCAAACTTAAAAAGTTTTTCTTTATTTGTTTCATAAGCTTCAATTTCTGCAATTGTTGAGATTTTCATTTCATAATAACTAAACAAAATTTCATCAAGCTTTGCAAAACTAATTTTTCCACCAGGTTTTTTATTCATCTTTATTGCTTCAATAATAAAGCCTGTTTCAAAGCCAAATTCTTTTGTCCATTTCAAATACAACTCTTTTTCTTCAATAGTTGAGATATGTTTAATTCCAAGTTGTTTATAAATTTGTTTTAATTCCTCACTGTTTCTTTCATATGAAATAAGCCTTTCCTCAACATCAGAAACAGTTTTAACCCCATCATAAGCCCAATTTTTAGCAACTGCAACAATGTATGGATAACCAACTGTTCCACCTTTTGTGTTAACACAATATTTCATAATCATTAAAAATGCTTCTGGTTCTATATGAAATGTTTCAATGGTGTCAAAATACTCACTATATTCATTAGGGCTAATCATTCTCCCTTCAATAATTTCCTGTGCCTTGTCTGAGAAGTTTCCATATTTTGAAAGGTTGTATTTTTTTGTGTTATTAATAACATTTTTTAATGGCATATATCTTATTTCAACAGGAATTGAATTAATAACCTGAACAAGACCTTCGTTTTCCCAAAACTTGTAAATATCTAAAATTTCTTCTTCAGAAATTTTTAAAACCTTTGCAAAGCTTTCTAATGTGTTGTCGTAGGAAGAAGAGCTGTTGCATTTATATAAACCATAAAGATAAACTTTAACAGCATTATCAGGAGCATAAGGCAAAAAATCGTTGATAAAAATGTTATCAACTTCTGTTTTATTATTAATAATGCTTTGAGATGAAAACTTGCAAAAACTCATTACAAACCTCTTATCTTTGCGTATGATTACATATTACCATATATAATTCTGTAGTGCAATTATTTTATAAAAAAAAAGTAGCAAATGCTACTTTAAATTTTAACTTAAATTAATTAGAATAATGTGATAATTAACCATTGATTTTAAGATTATCATATTCTTCTTTTAAAACATTAACATTTCCATTTCCAATTTTAATAAAAATTGAATCTAAAAATGGAACTGAAAATAACATGTTTCTTTCTCTAATAACAATAACATCTGCTGCGCCATACTGCTCTATATCTTCAATCTCGCCAATTTCTATATTATTTTCATCTAGAACTTTAGAGCCTATTAAATCTTCAAAATAAAACTCATTATCTTTAAGTGGAACAAGTTCTTCTTTTAGAGCAAAAACAGCTTCTCCACGCAAAAGCTCTGCTTCATTCCTATCATCAACACCATTTAATTTGAGATAAACAGCATCTCTTATAGATATTGAATCAACCTTAAATTCTTTTTCGGAAATAAAAACACGAGAAAGATTTGCCAAACGATTTTTTTCGCAGTCTGACAAAACCTTAACTTCGCCTTTTATTCCTTGTGGTTTAACTATTCTACCAATTTCAATCATTAATTTTCTTCAATCTTTACAATAACTTTTTTGTGATGTTTGTTAGAGAGAGATTTAACAATTGTTCTTATGCTTGTTGCAATTTTTCCGTTTCTTCCAATTACTTTTCCCATGTCGCTAGGAGCAACAGAAATTTTTATTATTTCAACCCCTCTATCAGCTTCGGTTTTTATTTCAACTTCTTCTGGAAATTCACAAAGAGCTTTAACGATGTATTCAACAATATCTTTCATTTTATCTCCTTATTTCTTTTCAATTATTCCAGACTTAACAAGCAATGCTTTAGCTGTATCAGTTGGTTGAGCGCCATTAGCAATCCATTTTTTTGCTTTGTCTGCATCAATTTTAATTTCTGCAGGGTCAACAAGTGGATTATATGTTCCAATAACATCGATAAATCTTCCATCTCTTGGTGAACGAGAATCAGCAACAATCACACGATAGAATGGTGATTTTTTATCTCCTAATCTTGTTAAACGAATTTTAACTGCCATTTTTTCCTCCTGTTTATATTTTTTTATATTAAATTCTTTCGAATGTAATACCGCACTAATTTTTGGTTTAAAATTGTAATTAAAAACCAAAACCTTTTTTATTTTTAATTTGTTTCATCATTTCCTTGCTTTTTTCAAGTTGTTTTAATAACTGATTAACATCTTGAATTCCTGTTCCACTGCCTTCAGCAATTCTTTTTCTCTGACTAGCTTTAATAACTTCCGGATTTCTCCTTTCATAAGGTGTCATCGATTGAATTATTGCCTTTTGCCTTAAAAGTTGCTTTTCATCAATATTGATGGCTTTAACTTTTGAACCTAGCCCAGGAATCATTCCAAGAAGGTCTTTCAAATTACCCATTTTTTTTAAATTTTCCATCTGGACTAGGTAATCTTCAAAATCAAATTTATTCTGTCTAAACTTTTTTTCAAGTTCTTTTGCTTGCTCTTCAGAAATAGCAGACTCTGCCCTTTCAATAAGTGTTAAAACATCTCCCATTCCAAGAATTCTGCTTGCAATTCTATCTGGATAGAAAGGTTCTAAATCTCCAAGTTTTTCACCAACTCCAGAAAATTTAATTGGTTTTCCTGTTATTGCTTTTATCGATAACGCAGCGCCGCCTCTAGTGTCTCCATCTAATTTAGTTAAAATAACACCAGTTATTTCAAGCCTTTTGTTAAATTCCTCAGCCGTGTTAACCGCATCTTGTCCTATCATTGCATCAACAGTTAACAAAATTTCTGTTGGATTAACTTCCTTTTTAATTTCTTCAAGCTCTTTCATTAATTGTTCATCAATATGGAGCCTTCCAGCAGTGTCTAAAATTACAGTGTCAAATCCTTGTTTTTTAGCAAAATCAATAGCTTCTTTTGCAATTTTAACAGGGTTTATAGTTCCCTTTTCAAAAACTGTTGCACCTGCTTGTTTACTAACAATTTTTAATTGTTCAATAGCCGCAGGACGGTATATATCGCAAGCAACTAACAATGGTTTTTTCCCGCTTTTTTTAAGGTAAACCGCAAGTTTCCCACACATTGTTGTTTTTCCTGCCCCTTGCAACCCACACATCATAATAACAGTTGGCGGTTTCGAGCTTATTTCAAGCTTTTGGTTTGTGCTTCCCATTAAATTAACAAGTTCATCTCTAACAATTTTAATAACTGTTTGAGCTGGCGTTAAGCTTTTTAAAACTTCATCGCCCATTGCTTTTTCGGAAACATTATTAATAAAATTTTTAACAACAAGATAGTTAACATCCGCTTCTAAAAGAGCCATTTTAACATCTCTCATGGCTTCTTTTATTTCTAAAGATGTCAACTTGCCTCTGTTAACAATTTTACTAAAAGCATGATTTAATTTTTCACTTAAATTTTCAAAAAATGCCATTTAATTTTTCCTTTAATGCTTTTATTTGTTCATACGCCCCAACTTTTTTTTCAATAGAAACTAGTTTTTGTTGCGCCTTAACTACTGCATCATAAACTGCTTGTCTAGAAACATTGTTGTTTTCAGCAATTTCACTAAGAGTAAAATCATTTTCATAATAATCGCTTAAAAACTTTTGTTGGACAGGACTTAAAAGCTTTCCATATAAAGTGAAAAGATTACCATAATAAACAGTTTTTTCAATTTCAACCATAATGTAAAGCCCTTTTGCTTTACAATGATAGCACACTTTTAAAACAAACACAAGTCTTTTTTATAGTTTTTCAAAAATTATTTAAGAAAAAATATACAAACAAACAAAACTTTAAAAGAAAAGGAATAACTAACTATTAATAAGACCTTGCAAAAAGAACTGTTCTTGTTGCTTTTGCGCCACAGATAGCACAAACATGACCATCTTCAAGATTTTCATTTTCAATCATTCTAGAAGTTGCTCCAGTTTCTTCTTTAACCTTTAAACAACAATTTTCATCACTGCATATATTAACTCTTGCAAACTTTTTGTTATCAACAACATTCAAAATTTCAGGCAAACTTTCTGCCTTTTCAATTCGCTCATCTCTAAATTTTAATGCTTTTTCAAACATAGATTTATGAATTTCATCAAGCAAATTAATAACAGTTTCATTTGCAGAATTAATATCGCAAGTTTGCTTTTCCAATGTATCTCTTCTAAAAAGAGTTAAAGCGCCTTGTTCAACATCTCTTGGCCCAACTTCAATTCTAACAGGAACACCTTTCATTTCCCATTGATTAAATTTCCAACCAGGAGAATTTTCGCTTCTGTCAACCATGCATCTAACACCTTTATTTAAAAGGTCTTTTTCAATTGAATTAACAACACTTTCAACTTTTTCATTTCCTGCTCCAATTGGAACAATAACAGCTTGAATAGGTGCAACACGTGGTGGCAAAACTAAACCACGATTATCACCATGAACCATGATAATCGCCCCTATAAGTCTTGTTGAAACACCCCAAGATGTTGAATAGCCATGTTCTAGTTCGCCATTTTTATTTAAAAACTTAATGTTAAAGGCCTTTGCAAACTTTTGTCCTAAATCGTGTGTTGTTCCAGATTGCAAGCTTTTTCCATCATGCATCATTGCTTCTATTGTAAAAGTGTCTTCCGCACCAGGAAATTTTTCGCTTTCAGTTTTTTTACCTGTGAAAAAAGGAATTGCCAAACAGTCTTCGCCAAGTTTTTTATATACATTAAGCATTTCTACAGCATCATTTTTTGCCTCTTCATGTGATGAATAAACTGTGTGACCCTCTTGCCAAAGAAATTCGCTTGTTCTTAAAAATGGACGAGTTGATTTTTCCCATCTAACAACATTACACCATTGATTCATCTTAACAGGTAAATCCCTGTAACTTTTAATCCATTTAGCGTACATTTCGCAAATTATAGTTTCACTTGTTGGTCTAACAACAAGTTTTTCTTCCAACTCCTTGCCACCAGCATATGTAACAACGACAACCTCCGGAGCAAAACCTTCAACATGTTCTGCCTCGCGCTTTAAATAGCTTTCTGGAATAAACATAGGAAAGTATGCGTTTTTAACACCTTTCTTTTTAAATTCATCATTCAAAAATTTTTGAATGTTTTCCCAAATTTCATAACCATAAGGTTTTATAACCATTGTTCCTTTAACAGGACCATAATCTACAAGGTCTGTTTTTGTAACAACATCGGTGTACCATTGAGGGAAATCTAAATCCATATCTGTTATTTTTTCAACGAAATTCTTTGCCATATTTTTCTCCTAAATCATATATATTGTAGTATTATTTGTACATATCACCATTTATATTGTGGTATTATTCAAATTTTTCTTCTATAAATTTGTCTAAATCTTTTTTTATGATTGTTATTTTTCCTTTAACCTCATCTAAGTTAGATAAACAAAATTTAACAAGTTCTGTTCCTCTTTCATAAAGCTTTTGCGCTTCGCTGAACGGAGTTTTTTCATCTTCAAGTTTAGTAATAATTTCTTCAAGTTCTTTTTCTGCATTTTCAAATGTTACATTTTCAATCATAACTCCTCCTTGCTTTTAACCTGCCCTTTAATTTTACCATCTTTTAAATAAATTTCAAAGTTATCTTCAATTGATAAATCAAAAACCGAATTAATATTTTTTCCATCTTTTTCAATTTTTGCAAAACCCCTTTGCAAAATTTTAATTGGATTAAGCTTTTCTAATGCTTGAATTTTAATTCCCAAACTATATTCAATTTCATTCATTTTAGATTTTACGGAATAATCTAAATTTGTTTTGTTTGAAGAAATTAAATTATATTTTTCATCACAGCAATTTAAAATTAAAGTCGACAATCTGTTAAAATATTCTTTCATTCTTAAAACTTTGTCTTTTCTTTGACTAACAACAAGCTCTGCTGCGGCAGAAGGTGTTGGAGCTCGCAAATCAGAAACAAAATCTATTATGGTAAAATCAGTTTCATGCCCAACTGCCGACACAACAGGTTTTTCGCATTTATAAACAACCCTTGCAAGTTCTTCACTATTAAATGGCATTAAATCTTCAAATGAACCGCCGCCTCTTGCAACAATGATAACATCAACATCACTTTTTTCATCAAAATACTTAATGCCTTCTATGATATCTTTATCGGCGCCATCACCTTGAACTCTGGACGGATAAAGAACTATCTTAACAGCAATATTTCTTCGTTTTGTAACATTGATAATATCCTGAATGACTGCCCCTTTTTCTGAACTTACAACACCTATTTTTTTAACATCTACTGGTAACTTCTTCTTCAAAAGAGGATTAAATAAGCCTTCTGAATCTAATTTTGTTTTTATTTCTAAAAACTTTTTAAACAAATCTCCAATGCCATAAGGCTCAACTTTTACAACATTAAAATTTAACTTTCCACCTTTAGCATAATATCTAGGTGTTCCCGTTGCAACAATTAAATCACCATTTTTTAAAACTTGTTCATCTGCACCAAAATACACACATTGCAAAAGAGAATCTTCATCTTTAAGTGTAAAATAAGCATTGCCCCTTAGCACCGAAAGCCCAGAAATTTCTCCATAAACAGATATATTGTGCAAAAGTTCTTCCGCATCAAAAATTCCCTTTATATATGCACTTAATTGCGAAACTGAAATTGCTTTGTCTTTCAAATTAGTCCTCTATTGGGTATTCTTTTAAAATTGCCCCTAAAATTCCATTTATAAACTTTGAACTTTTTTCTGTTGAAAATTTTTTTGAAATTTCCAAAATTTCATTAACAACAACGGGGGCTGGAGTTTTATAGTGATAAATCTCAGTTACAGCCAAACATAATAAAGCTTTGTCTATTTTATAAATTCTATCTGGCTCATAGCCAAAAAGATTGTTATTTATCATGGTTTCAATGTGTTCTTTATTTGCATCATATAAACAAACAATTTGTTTAACAAAAACTTCATCTTCTAAATCTAAAGCATTATCGCCTAAAATTTCTTTTTCTTTTGAAAAAAAATCGAATGAAACTTCGGCATCTCTTTCTTTATTAAACATGCCTTCATAAATTAACATAAAGGCAAGTTCTCTTGCTATTTTTCTCATGTTTCTCCTCTTTTGCTTTATGCAGTAACTGCTGAATCTTCAGGTTCAAAATCAACACCCATTATATGAACATTAACTTTTGTTGCCCTCATATCAACCATTGCAGAAATTCCATTCTTTATGTTTTCTTGAATCTTGTATGCTATATCTGGAACGCTATAGCCATAATATAACCTAACATAAACGTCAACAATTAAAGACCCATTAGGATTAAATCTAATTTTAACACCGGGATTGTTACTTTTAACAAACAAACTTTTTATTTTAGACTTAAAGGAAGTTGCAAGCCCACTAACCCCGCAAATTTCTTTTGTTGCAAGGTCTATGATAGAAAGCAAAATATTTCTGTTACAAGTTATTTTCCCTTTGTATTTAGTTATATTATTTTTATTATCTGCCATAAAAACGCCCTTCTACATTCTTAACATTTTATATGATAACTCATTTTTTGTTAAAAATCAAATAAATTATTAACATATTTATATTCACTAATTCCACAAAACAACACAAAAAATAAAAAAAGAGCAAAAGTTTGCTCTTTCATTATACCTAAAACCTTGTTTATTCTGCTGGAATAATTCTAATATTGCTTAAAGGTTTGTTTGTTTGCTCTTTAACTATAGTTGCAATTTGACCAATTTGAGCTTCAGTTAAATCTTCTGCTTTTGCCTTAACAATAACATTAATATTTTCGCTTGTTGTTGTTAAAACAACATCTTCAAAACCAACGCTTTTAATCAAACCTTCTATTAAAAGTTCCTTTTCTAAAGCATCAATAAGTTCTTGTCTTTTTGTTTCCGCAAGCTCTTTAGCTTCTTGACTGCTTGTTGAATCTGCAATTATTCCTTCATAGTATAAAATTGCACTTTGGCGAGAGCTTTCTCTATCTGCACGATATGACGCATAAAAATCTAAATTAGAATTTGAAGATGTTGGTTGCGAAACATTATTATTTAGAGCTATGTTAAGATATCCCGTAACAACAAGTAATGCAACCATAACTGTTAAAATTATTATTTTTTTCTTTTTACTAAACATATAAATCTCCTTTTAATTTATTTCCCAACCAAAACTTCAATGTTTGCTTGTGGAACATCTAACAGTGCTTGTATTGCTTTAATTATTTCAAGCTTAACTCTTGTGTCTTTTGCTCCACCAGCAACAACAACTACTCCGCCAACGGTTGGCATTATTTCCTTAACAACAACAACATCACCTGAAATAATAATTGGCTCTTTTGTTATTGTTGTGGTTGTTGACGATGTGTTTCCTCCTTCGTTTTTATTAATTAATTCTTCGTCGTTTGTTGCGTAAACGTATTCTGGCCCACTAGAAAGCGTTACCATAACCGAAACATTCCCAACGCCATCAATTTGTTTAATAACATTTTCTAATTTATGTTCTAGCATTGTTGCATATTCGGTTGTTGATGTTGCCTCGAATGAAGTCTTTGAAGATGAGGATGTGAAAGTTGAAAAGTAAATTAAAAGAACGATTGCACCTAAAATAACTGCTACTATAATTTCAATGTGTTTAATGCTTTTTAATTTTTGAAAAAATTTAACATTACCAAAAATTTTTTTGTCCTTTTTCTCTTCCAACTTTTCCTCCAAAAACTTCTGCAACTTATAGCATTTTAATTAAAAACAATTTGCGATTTGTTTATAGAAATATATTTTAAAATGCTATTGGCAACAAGTTCATTAATATCTATATGCTCCATATTTTCATTAATTACTACATGACTTAAATCGACAAAAACAGTGTCTATTTTCATTTGGTTAGTAAAAATATTGGCGTTTATAATGATGGATACACCCTTAATTCCTTGCTCTTCTAAATCTGTAACAACCATATTTTCCAACGTTTCTAACCTATTTTTGTTAACTTGATAAATAAAGTCTTCCTGAATAATAATTGCATCTTCTTCAAAAATATCATCAATAGAAAATTCCTTGTTCAAAATTGAAGGTAGCGGAGAAATAATAACCAAAACAACGATAAACGCAAAAATGCCTTTTATATATTTTTTTGTTTGACCATTGGGCAAAACAAGCTCAACCAAAACTCCAAGAACACAAATTCCCGCAACAGCCATAACCCAACTTGAAATACTGTTCATTTTATTCCTCCTAAATGTAATTTGCCGTGCACATTATTAGCCCCGTTGTTATTAAATACATAAATGCAACGCCAATAATCATGGTAACAAGAAGGCTTAAAGTTTTTCCAATTGAATAAATAAAATCTGAAATTCTACTATCTGTTAAGGGTTCTAAAATTGCGGAAGCTAATTTTAAGACAAGCGAAAAAACAATAATCTGAATAATAGGCGAAATAATAGACGAAAACATCAAAATAAGCGCACTAGCTCCAACAGCATTTTTAATCAACATGCTTGAAGCCATAATAACATCAAAACCTTCCGAAAGATACCCTCCCAAAAGAGGTATGTAGGAACGAATTGCGTATTTAGCCGTTCTAATTGAAACCCCATCATACGAACTTGCAGTTATTCCTTGAATTGCTAAAAACGCCATAAAAACAGTAAAAATTGTTCCAACTATCCATTTGTAGGTTGAGCCAAAAAACTTTGTAAATTTTTCCAATTTAACAGTAGATGTTAAATTAGAAACAATTGTAAAAACCAACATGAATATGAATATTGGCATTAAAACTGAAACAAAAATTTGCATTATAAAACTAGAAAGAAAAGCAACAGCAGGTTGATAAACAGCAACCGACGCCGAACCACCAATCGCCGTCATTAAAGTTAAAAGAATAGGAAAAACAATCTCCATTTGCCCTTTAATTGAATTTATTGAATTCGATGCAACTTTAATTAAATTGACAACTCCTGTCATAACCAAAACAATAATAATTCCATAACAAACAAAATGAATAATATCTCCAACCGATTTAGAATTGTTTTCGCTTCTAATGTTTGAAACAAAACCACAGATTATGGCAATAACAATAATTGAAGCCAAAAGCGGAATGAACTTTAAGATATCATCAAAAACCAAATTAACTATTGCAGTAAAAACAGAACTTTGTCCATTAGCAAAACTTCCGTTTATAATGCTTTCAACCTTTCCTCTAAATGAACTATCGCCAAATATTTCAGACTCGGAAGAATTTAAGCTTGAAAGAATTTTTTCAATATCTCCAAAATTGAGTTTATCTAACTGCGATGTAATGTTTTCTTCTAATTGAGTTTCCAATTCACTTTCGCTAGAATCTTCTGCATAAACAATAGAAATTTGCGGAAAAAATTGATATAAAAAAATACAAATAACGCAAACAAAAATTAGAGCGTTTTTTAATAAAATATGTTCTTTAAAAAATCTTAAAATATTTTTCATGGCAAGAGCCCCGAAATGATATCGATAATATTGCTAACAATTGGAAGCGCCAAAACCAATATAATTATTTTTCCAGACAACAAAATTTTATCAGCAATAGAAGATGCCCCCGCATCACTACATAAATTAGCAGAAAATTCTGTTATGTATCCAACACCAATAATTTTTAAAATTGTTGAAAACAATCCAGAAGACAATCCACTTTTTTCAACAATAGAATTAAAAGCACCAAAAATATTAGTTAACGATTCAACTAACATTAAAAGCATTACTATTCCGCCAGATATCGTAATAATAACAGAAACTTCCGGCTTAATTTGCTTAACAATTAAAGCCGTTATAGCGGTTATTATTCCTACTCCAACAATTTTAAAAATGTCCAAGTTAAACTCCAAATCATAAATTAAACATTGTCCTAACGGTGTCAAACAATGTCCCAATCAAATTTAAAACCATAAGCAAAACAACAATAAGCCCAGCCAATGTTGTTAAGGTTGCTATTTCTTCTTTATTAGCGTGTTTTAAAACCTGATTAACAACTGCGGTAATGATTCCAACAGCGGCAATTTTAAAAATAATTTCAACTCCCATTTGCCCTCCAAATCAAATTAGAATAATAACAACTAAAAGTCCTAGTAAAATCATAAGTTTAAGAGAAAGCGAACCAAATTTTTTATTTTCTTCTTCAGCAGAATCTTTAAAAGAAGAAAATTTTGTTTTAAAATTATTAATTTCAGCAACTTGATTGCTTGCGTCTAACCTGCCCAAACTTTTTAAAAAAAGCGTTATTGTTTCTTTCTCATCATTCTTTATTAAAGATGTTTTTTTAAATAAATTTTCACTACTTAAAGATGTTTCATTGTTTTTAAGATAATCTAAATAAACTTTTAAAACCTGGCTAAACTCATTTGAGAAACTTTGAAGATTGTTAGAAATTATTGAACTTAAAAATTCTTTTGAAAAGCTAATGTCAACGCTAAGCTTGTCACAAAACAATATGATGTCTTCAAAAAAACGCTTACGCTTTCGATAGTAATGCGAAAGACCGTAACCTATGTAAGCTGTTCCTATTAAAATAATTCCAACTAAAATAAATTTCATTAAACTCCCCTTTTAGCAATTTAAATTAGTGAGCAAATTTAAATTTTCATCATAAATTCCTTCCAAAGTTCCAGGGCCTTCTCGGTTAGACAAAACAATATATCTTTCAAACAACTTGTTTTCTATAATTGTTTGAAAATTAGGCTTCAATTTTAATTCTTCAACGGACGAAGCATGAATTGTTGCAACAACCCCAACTCCACAATTACAAGCATAATTAATTGCATCAAAATCTTCTTTTGCCCCCATTTCATCACAAAAAATTAAGGAAGGAGAAAGTGCTCTAATTCCAAATAAAAATCCATCTGACTTATTAACAAATGAAAGAACATCACAAAAATTGCTATCTAACAAATTAGCATTTCCATCACTGCTTCCTGCAATTTCTCCACGCTCATCTAAAACCAAAACATTAAAACAAATGTTCCTAACTGAAAGTTGATATAAAATATCTCTAATGAAAGTTGTTTTTCCGCAACCAGGCGGAGAAATTATTAATGTATTGAAAAAATTATTTTTACTAAGAATATGAGAAAATGCACTTAAACTACAATTATTAATTTTATGAGGAATTCTTATTACAAGCGAAGAAAAATTTTTTATAGT
>CALWRL010000014.1 GCA_944383945.1 uncultured Clostridia bacterium | reverse complement strand
CCTGGAAGATTTCCTAATCTTTTAGTTAATGGGGCGTATGGTATTGCTGTTGGTGTTGCAACAAACATTCCGCCACACAATCTTTCAGAAGTTATTGAAGGAATTATAGCATATATCGACCACCCAAAAATTACATTAGATGAAATGATGAAAATCATTAAAGCGCCAGATTTTCCTACTGGTGGGATAATTTTGGCTGGCGAAGAACTTAAACAAGCATATGAAACCGGAAAAGGGAAAATTTTATTAAGAGCAAAAACACACATAGAAGAAAAAGGTGATAAAAAATATATTGTTATAACAGAAGTTCCTTATCAAACAAACAAAGCTTCTCTTTTGCAAAAAATTGCAGAATTAAGAGAAGAAAACAAAAACATTTTATCTGGAATTGTTGAAATAAGAGATGAATCAGACAGAAATGGAATGAGAGCTGTTATTAGGCTTAAAAAAGAAGCAAACGAACAATTTATTTTAGATTATTTATTTAAACAAACAGCTCTTCAAGTTACATTTGGTATTAATATGGTTGCTATTGCTGGGGGAAAGCCAAAGCAAATGGGGCTTATGGAAATAATTTCTTATTATGTAGAGTATCAAAGAGAAGTTATTTTTAGAAGAACAAAATTTGAACTTGACCAAGCAAAAGAAAGGGCTCATATTTTAGAGGGGCTTTTAATTGCAATTAAAAACATTGATGAAGTTATTAAAATAATTAAGTCTTCTTCATCTGTTAGCGATGCTAAAATTAAATTAAGAAATAAATTTGCTTTAAGTGAAAAACAAGCACAAGCAATTTTAGACATGAGACTTGCAAGACTTGTTAATTTAGAGGTTAACAAACTTAAAGAGGAGTTGGCACAATTAAAAATTAGAATTGCAGAATTAACAAAAATTTACGAAAGCAAACGCCTTCAACTTAATGTTGTTAAAACCGAACTTTCTGAAATTAAAAGAAGATTTAAAGACGGCAGAAAAAGCACAATTGACAAAAAGCCAGTTGTTATTGAAAGTAGGGTAAGAGTTAAATCGGAACCAATAATAATTGAATCGGATGTTGTTTTAGGCATTACTGCATCTGGGAACATTAAGTCTATTCCTTTAAAAAATTACAATCTTGCTCAAAAAGAAGTTTCCGAGTCGACAACACTTGAACACATTCATTCTCAATTGTTAAAAATTAAAAACACCGCAAAAATTTTAATTTTTACTAACAAAGGTAATTGCTATAAAACTTCTGCGGGGAACATTCCTGAAAGCAAATGGAAAGAAAAAGGTAGTTTGCTAAAAAATATTGATAAACGAATTGGAAGCGACGAAAAGGCAATTAAAATAATGGAATTGCCTGAAAATTTAGAAAACAAAGAAATTGTTTTCTTTACAACTGATGGAATGATTAAAAGAACAAAACTTGAAGAATATGACATTGCTAAATCTGTTTTTCAAGCTTTAAAACTTAAAGATAAAGAAGAAGTTGTTGATGTTCAAGAATTTAGCGAAAGCGGTTCGGTTGTTTATGTTACCAAGAATGCCATGGTTTTAAATTTTGAAAAAACTGATATTCCAATTCAAGGAAGAGTTTCTGGTGGTGTTAAAGGAATGAACTTGGACGAAGGGGACAGGGTTGTTTATGCAACTCAAATAAATAAGTCTGGCAACTTAACAGTTTTAACAAACAAAGGCGTTGCTAAAAGAATTCCAATAGCTGAATTTGGGCTTTCGGCTAGATATAGAAAAGGATTAAGAAGTATTTCGCTTGGCAATAAAACAAATTTAATTTATAGTGAGTTTGATTATGAAACGCCAAACATTGCCATTGAAACAAATAATAAATTTGTTCTTGTTTCTAACGTTCCTCTTTTAAGCAGGTTAAGTGATGGAAAACAAGTTGTTACTGGAAATGTTGTTGGAGCTTATAAATATCAAATTTAATTATTCTTAAATAAATAGGAGAAAAAATGAACATAAGTTCGGATTCAACAGTTAATAAATTGGTTTTGCTTTTTGTTTTAGAAACAATTGAAATTCCGCTTGCAGAAAATTCAATTTTAGATATTTGTTCTAGCAGAAACAATTGGATTAACTATATGGAATGTAAAGAAATTTTATATAATTTATTAGAGGTTGGCTTCATTTATAACATAGACCAAAACGAAGAAGAACCAAGATATAATATTTCTTATGAAGGCAGAAATTGTTTGTCACATTTGTATAGAAGAATTCCGCTTGTTTTAAGAGAAGAAATTAAAGAATTTACAAAACAAAATAGATTGGTTTTTAAACGCTCGCAAGAATATTTGGCAGATTATGAAAAAATGGAAGACGGCTCATACAATTTAAAATTAAGAATAAGGGCGCCGTTTGATAGCGAGCCAATGTTTAATGTTGAACTTCGCGCACCTTCCCGTTCTAGCGCAATTAATGCTGTTAAACTTTGGAGAGAAAAAGCACCTTCTATTTATGAAACAGTTTATGAAACTTTAATTGAAGAGGAATAATAAAAAAATAAAATTAGTAATACATATTAATAACATCAAATAAAAAAACAAGTTTTATAAAATACTTGTTTTTTTTCGTTTGGTTTGTTATAATATTAACATATTTTATTTGCCCTCATGGTCAAGCGGTTAAGACGTCGCCCTCTCACGGCGGAATCTGGGGTTCGATTCCCCATGAGGGTACCAAAATTAAGCCAAGGTTAAAGCCTTGGTTTTTTAGTTTAAAAAATAATCTTTTGCAAATAATATTTTTATGTTAGATAAAAGAAGCGAGGCGCTATTAAGAATAATTAATAAAGAATGTTTTGAAGGCTCTTATAAAGTTTTGGAAGTTGATGATTTAATTAGACTTATGCCAAAAAAATTTAAAGTTGATTTTGAAACAATTTCTCAACTTATGGGATACTTAAAAACAGGGGAATATGTTTCTGTTAAATATTCGGATAATGAAGTTTTTTGCGTTTCTCCTTTGCCAAGAGGTAGAAGATTTTTTGAAGTTGAATTGGAAACGAAAAAAAATAAAAAAGGCAAAAAAATTAAAACCTTTTTTATATTTACATTCTATTTATTCTTAATATTTGGTGTTAGTTTGGCAGCCGCATATTTATCTAAATTAATTTAAATAATTATTTTAAAATTGTTTTGCTTGAATTTTATATTCTAAAATAGTGTCATATCTTTCGGCAAGAAAACTATAATCATTGTTAGATGCTTTTAGTAAAAAGTTTCTATCTAGTCTTTCATATTCAACTAAATATTTCCAAAATTTTCGTGATGCACAAGCGAGTTTTATTGGATTAAAATTGTGTTTATCGTTCTTCAAAAAAGATGAATAAACATTGTTTATCCATTTATTTTTTAAATTATAAGGATTTTCTACAAAGCTTTTATCATTTTTTAATGTTTGTGAAAATGTTATTATAACAAAAATATCATTATTGTTAAGATTTTTATAGTAATACCGTTTTGTTTCCATATTTCTCTTTTGTTTTTACGGCTTTCGCCGTACTGCACAGATTGCTTCGATAATTTTGTTTAACGAGCCACAACTGATAATAGCTCCATTAAAGCTTCCTTAAATCACTTATTTTAATCTGCTTAATGATGCTCCCGTCAGGGCCTGACATGGTTCACAGCAAAATAATGTTTAAGACCTTAATTTCAACGCTACATCAATTGCTCATTCCGATAAACAGAAATTGCCTCAATCAATCTATTCAGCCTTGCTATAGCGGATTGCAAGTTCAGGGCACCGCTAGCTCCCCACCTAGTGCAGCTTAATAAGTATACCATACCTAAAAAAACAAGTCAAATGATTATCATGGTAATAAAAAAGCGAGATTATCTCGCTTTTTTATTGTTAGTTTTTGTGTTTTTTATTTTTAATAAAATTTCTTTTTTTTATTCTTCTTTTTTATCATTTTCTTTGTTTTCTTCTGTATTTTCTGATTCTTCTGTTTCCTCATCGGATTGGTTGTTGTTTTCTTCTTTAAGTGGGAGAGTTACAGAAAAATTGTTTGGGGCGCCCTGAGAATAGATTATTTGAGAATCGCCTTGCGAAACAGAAACAACGCCTTCAATTTGGGCATCTAAATTAGCATCACCCATAAGCAAGTTTATTGTTCCATTATTTTGTGAGCAAATTTTTGCATTATCGCAAACTTTATCTATTTCGCCGTTGTTTATTGTTCCAATAACAGAGTTATTTAAAACATGTTGTATTTTTCCGTTCATAATTGTTGTTACATGTGCTGTATCTTCTAACGCAAAAATTTCGCCTTGAATTATTGTTCCAATTCTTGCTTTGTTTCTAACATATAAAATTTTTCCGTTGTTAAAGGTTGTTACGCGAGATTTATCATCTAAAAACTTAATTGAACCGCTATTGAAAGTTCCAATTTTAGATTTATCTTTTAAATAATCTATTTCGCAATTATTAATTGTTGTTATATTAGATTTTTTAACTAATTTTATTATTTTCCCTTCTTTAACCATTCCTATTACTGCTTTTCCGCCAAGTGTTTTAATTGTTCCATTGTTAAAAACATGAACTTTTGCTTTGCCAGAAATGGTTTCAAAATTCGTGTTTGTTGTTTCTAAAACAATTGCTTTTCCTGAAACGGTTATGTTGTTACAATCTTCAAAAAAATGTTTTCCTTCTTTAATCACTAAATTGCTTTCGCCTTTATGATATGTTGGCTCAACATCTTTATTTTTTAAATTACTAAATAAACCCATAATAATCTCCTTAAATAATATATTACCATTTTTTATAAAATAAGACAAATAAAAACATATTTTCTTTGCTGGAAAAAAATATAAAAAAATTTTTTAAAAAAACCATTAATTTTTAGAAAATTTTTACAGTTAATGTTGAAAAATTTAGTAAAAAAAACAGCCATAATTGTTGGTTTTTGGCGAAGAAATTATTGTTTTTTTTGCTTTCGATAAAAAGGTTAAATTAGCTTTATTATTCGACCTTTTTTAGCATTTTTTTGCCGTTAAAATTAGTTTTGATTTTACTATACTTGGCCTAGCACAAATGAAAGTTTTAAGGAGGTATTTATGGAAAAAACTAGCAGTTGTTATGCATTAAAAAGACTTGCAAGGCAGGCAAAAAATCGTTTAGGAAAACGAAATTATTATAATGGGAAAGGTGATTTTAAAGTGATTGATGGTGGATATTTGGCAGATTATAAATTAGTTTTGTTATCAAACAAAGAAGATGAAAAACTTTATAGTAAAGTTAAAACAATTTTAAGCGAAAACGAAGATGTTATTAATCCTCTTGGAAGATTGGTTGATAAAACTAAATTTTCTTCTCTTTCCGAAATGGATAAGGAAAGATACATTTTTAACCTTGCAGAAAAATACAGAGCGATGAAAGAACGCTATAAAAACGAAAAAGAGTTTTCACAAGTTGGTTGATTATCTTTTTAAATTAAATTTAAATGTGCTATTATCTATCTTGTGGAAAATATATTTAGTAATTTAAACGAAAAACAACAAGAAGCTCTTTTGCAAACAGAGGGGCCTGTTTTGGTTACTGCTGGAGCAGGAAGCGGAAAAACACGCCTTTTAACTCATAGAATTGCATATATAATAAAAGAAAAAAAAGTTTCGCCTTATAACATTTTGGCAATAACTTTTACAAATAAAGCAGCAAATGAAATGAAAGAGCGATGTGCTAAAATGATTGAAAGCGGAGCTAGTGTTTGGATTTCAACCTTTCATTCAATGTGCGCTAGAATATTAAGAACGGATATTGATTGCCTTCCTCAATACACTAAAAATTTTACAATTTATTCTGATCAAGATTGTGAAAAAATTTTTAAAACTATTTTTTCTAATTTAGGAATTGAAAAAGAAGATATTAAAAAAAGTATAATATTTCATATTTCAAATATAAAAAATAACAATTTAACTATTGATGAATATGAAAAACTATATTCCTATCTTTCAATTTTTTCTCAAATTAAAAAAGTTTTTTATTTATATCAAGAGCAATTAAAAAAATCAAATGCACTCGACTTTAATGATTTGTTAAACAAAACATATGAATTGTTTAAAACATGTCCAAGCGTTTTAGAAAAATACCAAAATAGATTTAAATATATTTTGGTTGATGAATTTCAAGACACAAATAAAATTCAATATGATCTTGTTAAGCTTTTGGCAGAAAAGTATAAAAATGTTTTTGTTGTTGGAGATGAAGATCAATGCATATACACTTGGCGTGGCGCAAATTACTCTAATATTTCAGATTTTCAAAAAGATTTTAATGATGTTAAGGTTTTTAAGTTGGAACAAAATTATCGTTCAACCAAAAACATTTTAAATTTGGCAAACTCGTTAATAAAGAAGAACAAACAAAGAATTGAAAAAACTCTTTGGACGCAAAATGATAGCGGCAAAGAACCAGAAGCAAGGCTTGTTTATGATGAAAAAGAAGAAGCGGAAATTGTTGCGAGGGAAATTTATGACCTTGTTAACAATTATGGATATAAATATAGCGATTTTGCAGTTTTAACAAGATTAAATGCCTTAACTTATCCTTTTGAAGAAAAGTTTTTGACATATAACATACCACATAAAATATTTGGTGGATTTAAGTTTTATGAAAGGGCGGAAATTAAAAATGTTATTTCCTATTTAAGGTTGTTTTTAAATCCGAGAGATGATGTTTCTTTTTCAAGAATTATAAATTTCCCTAAAAGAGGAATTGGCTCTAGCGCATTAAACACTCTTTCGGAAATTGCAGAAAAAGAAAATTGCAGTCTTTTAGAGGCGGTTTTACAATTAGAATTATTTGATTTGGGAGCTTCTATTGTGTCTAAATTTAGAAGCTTTAAGGAAACATACATTTCATTGCTTTCAGACTTTGAAGAACAAACGCTTTCTTCTTTTGTTTCTAATGTTATTGATAAATTTAAAATAAAGGAAGCATATTCAAGCGGTAGTGAAGAAGATTTAGATAGACAATTTAACATAAACACATTTGTTTTTGCAGTTTCGGAGTTTGAAAAAAACAATCCTTCTGCAACTCTTCTAGATTTTTTAGAGAGTGTTACACTTGTTTCAGATATTGACACAATGGACGATTCTAACAATGTTGTTACCGTTGCAACAATTCATTCTGTTAAGGGGCTTGAATTTAGATATGTTTTTATAGTTGGGCTTGAAGAAAAAATTTTTCCAATTTCAAGAGCATACGACAAAGAAGAAGACATGGAAGAAGAAAGGCGATTGATGTATGTTGCAATTACAAGAGCAAAAGAAAGTTTAATGCTTACAAGATGTAGAACAAGGTTTTTGTATGGCAGAAGAGAATATCAAATTGATTCTAGATTTTTAAAGGAACTTAACTTTTCTAAATCGCAAGATTTTGAAAGCAAACCTTTAAGCACAGCGCAAACTTATAGCAACAATACTAAAATTTATTTTGATGAAACTGAAAATGTTTCTGTTAGTTCTAGTAAATATTCTTACACGCCATTTAAACAAAAAACAAAATATGAACAGTATTTGGAACAACAGCCTAAAAATAAAGTTAACTATAATGTTGGACAACTTGTTTCTCACCCTAAATTTGGTAATGGTAAAATTATAAAAATTGAAAACGAAT
This sequence comes from uncultured Clostridia bacterium, assembly GCA_944383945.1. Lineage (GTDB taxonomy): Bacteria > Bacillota > Clostridia > Christensenellales > UBA1242 > UMGS687. The sequence goes on along the minus strand of CALWRL010000014.1, from coordinate 4,993 downwards.
TTGTAGAGATTGATTTTGAAAAGATAGGTGTTAAAACCTTAATTGCAGAAATTGCACCGCTAAAGATAATTGAATAAAGGAGAAAACATATGGGATTTTTTAAGAAAATAGCAGAAGCTTTAAAGAGAACAAGAGAGGCAATTTCTAGAAAGTTTGATTTAATTCTTAGCGGGGGAGAATTAAATGAAGATTTTTTTGAAGAATTAGAAGATGTTTTAATATCTTGCGATATTGGGGCAAAAGCTAGCATTGAAATTGTTGAAGAATTAAGAATTTATGCAAGGAAAAACAAAATAAGAAATGCAAACGATGTTAAGCAAGCATTAAAAGAAATTTTAAAAAAATCTTTTGATGAAATTCAACCTTCAAAATTTAACAATTGTTTATTTAAAACACCAGCAATTATATCTGTTATTGGCGTTAACGGAGTTGGGAAAACAACATCTTTGGGCAAATTGGCGTATAATTTGAAAAAGCAAAAATTAGATGTTTGTTTGGTTGCTGCCGACACTTTTAGAGCGGCGGCGGCGGAACAACTTTCGCTTTGGGCAAATAGGGCAAATGTTAGAATAATAAAACATGCAGAAGGGGCAGATGCTGGGGCAGTTGTTTACGATGGAATTGCAAGCGCAAAAGCAAAAAAAACAGACGCTCTTTTAATTGATACAGCAGGGCGTCTTCACACAAAAGAAAATTTAATGAAAGAACTTGGTAAAATTGATAAAATTATCAATAAAGAATATCCAGAAGCTAATAGATATAATTTAATTGTTATTGATGCAACAACAGGACAAAATGCTATTAGTCAAATTGAACATTTTAACGAATTTATGAAACTTGACGGAATTATTTTAACAAAACTTGATGGAACGGCAAAGGGTGGAGTTGTTGTTTCAATTGTTAAAACTCTTAAAATTCCTGTTTTTTATGTTGGAGTTGGTGAGAGTTTAGAAGATATTGAAGAGTTCGACTCTAATGAATTTATTGACAACTTATTTTAATCTTCGTTATCATCTAAATTCACAATTCTTTTTTCATTTTCTTCTTTTGAAATTTGGTCTATATTTTTCCAAATAAATTTTTTATCTTTTTTCTTTTTCTTATCTTGATTTATTTCAATATTATTTTCTTCTTCGTTTTCATCTTCATCATCAAAAAAATATGGAGCCATGCTTTCTTTAAAGAAATGGCTTTTTTTGCCTGATGGAACTATTGTAACAAATTTTGGTTTTTTCTCGGCTTTATCCTTTATTGGATTTTTTTCTTGCCATTCTTCAAAACTTACACTTCCAAAGCTTTTAACATTTTCTGGCTTTTCTTTTAAAGAAGATAAAATTGAATAAATTGATGAAGGGAATCTAGTTGAAATTAAATTTAAATTCATAAGTTCAATTCCAATTTCGTCTAACCAATTTGATAGCTTTGTGAAAATTATTTTTAACAATTCATTATTTTTTAGATATAAATTTCTAGCTGTTGGATTTTCTTTTTCAATAACTCTTGATATTTTTTCGTTTATGAAATTGTATATAACTTTTTGTGTTTGAGATGCACTTATTATTCCCATTTGGTCTAAAAGAAATTTTATAAGTTTTTTAGGGCTTAAAACTCTAAAACTAACATCTCCAACACTTTTTACTTTGTATGCTCCAAATTCTCTGTCTTCAAGCTCTATTTCTGCGCTATTCCACTGAAATTTTTCAAAAACATTTTTATTAATAAAATATGTTTCCGCACTAAAAAATTTAACACCTTTTCCTTTTTTATTAACTTTATAAAGTTTTAAATATTGGGTGGTTTCTGGCAATTTTTTTAATGAAATTATAAAGTCATCACTTAAAACATCTAAAACTTTTCCATTTGATGTTATAACAAATGAAAAATTTCTTGGCATTTTAACAGGAGTTCCAAAAAAGATTTTATTTCTTTTAAAAGGTTGATAAACAACAATTTCTTTTGAGGTTATATTAAGGTTTGGTTTAACAAATTTTGTCTTTCTAAAAAAGCACATAAACTCCCTCCATTTTGAAAACATATTAGCATAAAAACTCGAATTATGCAACCAAAAGCATAATTGATTATTTTTTAAAATAGATTAAATTAGGCACATTTTCTTTTGGAGGCGCTATGTTTAAAGTTTCTGATATTATATCAAAACCTATTTATTCTATTTATGAGGGAATAAACATTGGAACTGTTAATGATTTTGTTATTAGTTCAAATCATAAAAAAATTTTAGGATTTACATTTTTAGATGATGAATCGGAAATTAACAACAGTTTTGTTCCAGTTAATAAAATTTATGGGTTTGGCATTAATTGCTTAACTGTTAAAAATAATAATTTTTCATCTTATATAAATTTTGATAATTTAGAGAAAATTATAAACAAAGAAGCAATATCGATATCTGGCGAAAGTTTAGGCAAAATTATAGATGTTTATTTTGATGAAAAATTTTTAATTTCTAGTTTCGAAACATCGGGGAGAACTATCATTCCAATTAATACACTTGCAAAAATTGGTAAAGACGCTGTTTTTTTTGATTTTAATGAAAAAAAAGTTAAAATTTCAAGGTTTAAACCTAAAAATGAAATAATGCTTTCAACAGTTCCTGAAATTAAGGTTTCTATTTTACAGAAAGAACCTTCTTCAACTATTCCAATTATTAGTAATAACTTTGATGAAAATAGTTTTTCAAACGAAAAAAGAATTGACGGGCAACAAGAATTAAAAACCAACTTTGAAATAGCAATTCCTAAAAAAATAATAACAACAAAAGATGGAGCTTTAGGAAAAATTTGTAATAAAACAATTTTTGGTTTAAATGGCGAAGTTATAGTAAAGGATAGGCAAATAATAACAGAAAAAATTATTGAAAAAGCGGTTATGCATGGTAAACTTTTTGAATTAAAAAATTCTGCAGAATGAAAAACTAATTATAAATCTTTTAGCTAAAAGCAGGGATTAACCTGCTAGAAATTGGAGCGGGTGAAGGGAAAAGAGCCGAGCGCGCCCAGTGGGCGAAGAAGCGAGAGCGAATTTTCTGAGAGAATGGGAGAATTTGAGCGAAGAGAAAAGGCGACCGAAATTCGAACAGAGGTTCACGAGCCAAGCAACTAAAAAAGCAGGGGTTAACCTGCTAAAAATTGGAGCGGGTGAAGGGAATCGAACCCTCGTAGCTAGCTTGGGAAGCTAGAACTCTGCCATTGAGTTACACCCGCATCACACCATTATAGGATATCATAAAATTAATGCTTTGTCAACTTAAGAAATTAATATAAAATGAGAATATAAATTAAATTAAAAATAAAAAATAATTAAATAAAAAGTTCTTTCACTTTTTATTTTTTTTGATTATAATGTAATTGGAGAAGAGAATATGTTGAAATTATCTAATATTTCAAAAAAGTACATAGGAAAAGCCTATGAAGTTGATGCTTTAAGGGACATTAACATAGAGTTTAGGAAAAATGAATTTGTTTCAATTTTGGGCCCATCTGGTTGCGGGAAAACAACCATGCTTAATATCATTGGTGGATTGGACAGATATACTAGTGGCGACTTAATTATTGATGGAAAATCTACCAAAGACTTTAAAGATAGAGATTGGGATAATTATAGAAATAAAAAAATTGGATTTGTTTTTCAATCTTACAATTTAATTCCGCATTTGTCTATTCTTGGCAATGTTGAACTTGCTTTAACTATTTCTGGAGTAGGAAAAAAAGAACGCCAACAAAAAGCTATTGAAGCCCTAAAGCGAGTTGGGTTAGAAAGTGTTATTAAGAAAAAACCTAATCAACTATCTGGTGGACAAATGCAAAGGGTTGCTATTGCAAGAGCGCTTGTTAATGACCCTGAAATTCTACTTGCAGATGAACCAACTGGAGCGCTTGACATTAAAACAAGTTATGAAGTTATGGAACTTATCAAATCGATTTCAAAAGAGCGCCTTGTAATTATAGTTACCCATAACGGAGAGATTGCAGAAAAATACAGCACTAGAATAATAAAACTTTTAGACGGCCAAATTGTTGACGATTCTAAGCCTTATAAATCTAGGAACAAAAAGAAAGAAGATTCTATTGTTAATAACAAAAAAACAAAAAAATCTTCAATGAACTTTTTAACGGCGCTTAGTTTATCTTTAAAAAATTTGTTTTCAAAAAAGGGTAGGACAATTTTAACATCTTTTGCCGGAAGCATTGGCATTGTTGGAATTGCTCTTGTTCTTGCAATTTCTAATGGTTTTACTAACTATATAAACAAAATTCAATCTGATGCGCTTGGAGCTTATCCATTAACCGTTTCTTCAATTTCTGTTGATATGAGTTCATTTACTTCGTTTGGCGGAGAAGATGAGATTGGAGAATTTGATGAAACTAGTGTTTCCCCATACAATCCTTCTTTTCAATTTATTAAATATGGACATTTCAATAATTTAAGCAAAGAATTTATTGAACACGTTAAAAAATTTGAACAAGATGACTTGGCAAAAGGTGAGAATAAACAAATAAATTTAATTGAATATAATTATTTTACTCCATTGAAAGTTTTATCTAAAAATGAAGATGATAGTATTAATTTGTTTAAAAATTCTAACACTACAAGTGTGTTGTCCGGAACGCAAAGCGACATATTTTATCCTATGTTAAATAACATTGATTTTGTTATGAGTCAGTATGATTTAATTTACGGTTCAATGCCAGAGAAAAAAGAAGGTGACCCTTTTACTAAATAACTTTTACTTGTTGTTGGTGAGGGAAACAAAATTTCATATTCGCTTTTAAATAAGCTTGGTTTTTCAACGCCAATGGTTAACGGAGAATATGAAAAGATTAGCTTTGAAGAAATTTGCAACAAAGAATTTAAACTTTTATTTAACGATGATTATTATTTTCCTAATAGCGAAAATTTTGATGAGATAACCGCTTTTTCTAAACTTGAAGAAGGTGGGCAAGAGGCACTAAAAAATGCTTACAATGGTGCAACC